>CAIMEK010000166.1 GCA_903839965.1 uncultured Acetobacteraceae bacterium
ATCCAGCCGCCGCGCTGGTTCACGGCCGCGGAGGCCTGTCGGCTGATCGGGGCGGTGGACCAGCGGTCGATCCGGCTGTTCTTCCAGGTGATGCTGTCGACCGGCATGCGCGTCTCCGAGGTGATCGCCATGCGGGTGCGGGATCTCGACGCGGAACGGCCTCTCATCCGGATCCCGTGCGGGAAGGGCGGCGATGGCCGCCTGGTGGCCTGCAGCCCGACCCTGCGGGATCGGCTGCGCGCCTACTGGCGGTCGTTCCGCCCCACCGACGTCCTCTTCGAGCGGCGCCCCGGCATCGACCGACGGCCCATGCTCCCCGGCACGGTCAACGCCGCCCTGCGGCGGGCCGCCGAACGGGCAGGCTTCACCGAGCGGGTCAGCTCGCACCGGTTCCGGCACTCCTTCGCCATCCACAGCCTGCGGGGCGGCATGGATATCGTCACGCTGCAGAAGGCGATGGGGCATCGCTGCATCGCCTCGACGGTGCGCTACCTGACCCCGGACATGGCCCGGCCCGGCGTCTCGGTCGACCTGCTGCGCGACCTGGGGGGTGGCACCGTGATCCGCGATATCGCCCTCGATCACGGCGACGATCCGGCGCTGCGTCAGCGCCTGCGACCGCACCAGATCCGCACCCTGCAGCGCATCGCCACCTGCGGTACCCCAGCCGCTGGGATGCACCGGGAGGCCTGCGACCAGTGCGGTGACGTTCGCATGCGCCCCAACACCTGCGGCTTCCGCAGCTGCCCACACTGCCAGGGCCGCGCCCGCGCCGACTGGGTGGCGGAGCGCCAGGACGAGTTGCTGCCGTGCAACTACTTCCACGTCGTGCTGACCCTGTGGCCGGATCTGCGCGGCCTGGCGATGGCCTTCCCCAGCGTCGTCCTGAGCGCCCTCATGTCGGCCGCCAGCGATGCCATCGACTACCTGTGCCGGAAGGACGACATCCTCGGTGCGTCGGTGGGGCAGCTGGCGGTTCTCCACACCTGGCGTCGGGATCTCGGGGTCCACCCCCATGTCCATGTCGTGGTCACGGACGGGGGCTGGGACGCCGAGCGCCAGATGTGGGTGGAAGCCCGGCGCCACGGCCCTGCCGACACGCCCTTCCTCATCCCGGTCGACGTCCTCCTGGCGGCCTTCCAACGCCGCCTGCGTTGCCTGCTGTTGGCGGCCTATGCCCGGGGCGACTTTGCGGACGGACCACACGAAGCCTTCCCCATGCTCGCCACGATGGCGACCTTCCGGGGGGAGCTCAACCGCATGGTCAACACCCGCGGGGTGGCGCGCATCGAGCCGCCCTTCGGTGGACCGGAGCAGCTGCTGAAGTACCTCGGCGCCTACGTCAACCGGGTCGCCATCAGCCCCCGACGGGTCACCGCCTACGATCCCGCGACCGGACTGGTGACCTACACCTGGGCGACCAACGCCGCGCCCGACGTCACCTGCACCGCGACCATCCCGGCCATCGACTTCCTCACGCGCTTCGCCCAGCACATCCTGCCGCCCGGATTCCAGCGCATCCGCTTCCGCGGCCTGTGGTGCACCGCGCATCGGGCCACCAAGCTGCGTGTCGCTCAACAGTGGTTCGCGACCCACCGACCAACCACGTCACCGGCGTCATCGCCGCCCGAGCCGCCGGAGGGGCCGCTCGCTGACGATCCGTGCCGCTGCGCCACCTGCGGGCTTGGTCGCTGGCGCCTCGTGCCAGGAACTTGGCAACGACCAACAACGGCTGAACGACGCCGGCTCCTGGAGGAGCTACGACTGATCCGACGCACCCAGACACCGGTGGAGGCTGCCATCCCCGCATGAGCCCATGAACGGCATCACCTCGTCGAGCCCAATGCCGTTGACATAGCGTGGCATGACACGGTCAAAAATTCGCGTAAGTCGTTTTGCAAATAGTACTTGACACTGCTCTGGAGGTCGGCGGTCGGCCCTCATGGGCATCACTCATGAGCGCGCCACCCAGGACGACGTCCGGGATATTCTCCACTTCATGGCAACCGGGTTCGACCGCGAACGTTTGCTGGGTCCACGCCAGGTGGTCACGGTCCTGATGACCATGATCCGAGAGCAATGTGGCTACGAACGTGGACTGTCCTTGGTTCACGAACATCATGGGGACGCATTCGGTTGGAGCACGAAGAAGCGGCGCGGTCGTCGGGCACGTCGAGCCCCGCCGAGCGCGAGCGCGCTGTGCCGGGCTCGGCAGAATCTGATTCCCGAGGAGATGCTGGAGATGTATCGGAGCGCGCTCACCTCTCCGGTGGCGACGTCGGCTCGCATGCGTTGGCTGTGGAAGCAGCACCGACTGCTGGCCGCTGATGGCGTGCGCTATCTGCTGCCGGCAACCCAACCGATCATCGACGAGTGGGGTCGGCCCAAAGTTGCCGGCGGAGAGGCTTATCAACCGCAACTGCTTCAGGTGACCGTCTGGGACGTTGGCGCTGTCCAGCCGATCTCGTGGGTCCAGGTGCCGTGTCTCGGCAAAGGCTACGGCGAGCGGAGCACGATTCTGCGCCTGCTCGACAGCATGCAGCCAGGAGACGTCCTGCTGCTGGATCGCGGCTTCCCGTCGCGCCGCCTGCTGCATGAACTGGTCGCACGCGGCATCCACTTTGTCATCCGCATGATGGCCAGCGGCACTAAGGACTTTGCCGAGGTGACCACATTCCTTGCCGGTCGCGCAACGGATGCCGAGGCTGACTTCGCCTATGACGACCCCGATGCCTCCGAGCCGTTGGTCGAACGCCTGCGTCTGGTACGGCGGATCGATGCCGATGGCAGCATCCGCGTGCTGGTGACCGATCTGCGTGACCGCGACGTCTACACCCGTAACGACCTCTTCGAGGTCTATCGTCGACGCTGGGGAATCGAGAACTCTTTCCGGGACCTCAAGATCCGCTACGAGGCCGAGAACTTTCACGGCACCACGCCGCAGTTCATCGAGCAGGAACTCATCACCCTCATGCTGCTCATGCTGATGGAGAGCATCGTCGAGGAGACCGCCATCCTGTCCCTGCCAAGCGCCGAGCGGCCAGGCGGTGATGACGTCCGCCCCTTGCGCCACAACCGGGCGGCTCTGGGTGATCGACTGTCGACGCTGATCGGCATTGCCCTCCGCACGCGGGTGCCATCGGCGATGCGACTGGCCTTTGCCAGGGGCATGGCCGCCATTCTCTGGTCTCGGGTCCAGGTGTGCCGGCCGCGCTCCTATCCCCGCATATGCAAGTCGCAGTACGGCCGCTGGCGCTTCGAACGGAAAGCAAAAGGCGCTGAAATACTGGTTGCCGCGTGAGATCATGTCGGTGTCTCAGAGCGCAATGTCAACGGCATTGACCAATAGGTCTCAATCCGACCTGAGTCGGATGTGCGCGCCACCGGATGAGAGTGACTTTCAACTGGTTGCCGAGCAGCGAGTCGGCTCCAATCCTGGCAT
>CAIMEK010000167.1 GCA_903839965.1 uncultured Acetobacteraceae bacterium
GCCGCATCGTCGCGGGAGAGCCGGTCGGGCAGCGCGATGAAGCGGCGCAGCTCGCCGCCCGACTGCACCGCCACCAGCTCGATCGGTGCGGCCGCACCCTTCACCGCGTCGCCGCCGCGTGGCGGGACCTGGCATAAGCCATTTCGTCCGCTCCTTCCGGCCGCGTCCGCCGCCGCCGGCGGCACGTATATCCGACGATGGCCAACTTGCCCAAGCCCACCCGGGCGTCATAGTCTGCCGCCGGCAGGCCAAACCCGATGACGATTCCCGCGCGCGTGCATTTCTGCTGGATCGGCGCCAGCCTGCCCTGGGCCTATGTGTTCGCCGTGCTGTCGGCCGCCGAACGCAGCGAGGTGGAGGAAATCATCCTCCACCACACCGACCCGATCGAAGACGGCGCCGGGCGGCGTGCGCTCACCGGGGCGCCGCGCGTGCGGCTGTCCCGCATCGATCCCCTGGGCTGCCTGGCCGAGGCCGGCCGCAACCTCGGCGTCGGCGCCGACCTGGTCGCACTCTACCGCACGCTCGACCGGCCCGTGCTACGGGCGGACGTCCTGCGGGCGGCGATCCTCTACCTGCAAGGCGGCATATACCTCGACCTGGACACGATCACCACGGCCTCGCTGCGTCCGCTGCTCGCGGCAACGCAATTCGTCGGCACCGAGTTCATCGTCTGGCCGCACGCCGTCCGCGCCGCGCGCTCGCCGCTGGTGTGGGCGCGCCACCTGGCGCTGGACGTGCTGCGCAAGGTGTTGCGGCGCGCCCCCCGGGGTTGGCAGGCGTTCAGGTCGGTCGAACGCTTCTATTTCCGCGGCGTCAACAATGCCGTCATGGGCGCGGAGCCGAACGCGGGGCTGTTCGCCGCTTATCTGCGCGCCATGCTCGCGCTGTCGCCCGAGCGACGGAGGCAACCCTACGCGCTGGGACCGGACCTGCTGCAGGACGTGGTCGAGCGCTATCGCCACGACGACCTGACCATCCAGGAGCCGCAGGTCTTCTACCCGTTGCCGCCGGAGATTTCCGAGCATTGGTTCCGCCTCGGTCGCGGGTTCCGCCTGAACGCCGTGCTGTCGGCCGAGACGCGCGTGGTGCACTGGTACGCCTCGGTCCGCACCGCCTCGCGGGTGGCGCGGATCACCCCGCGCTATGTGCGGGAGCACCGGGAAGATCAGTTATACAGCGCGCTGGTTTGTGCCTGCATCCGCAACCTTCCGGCGGACGACCTCTGCTGACGCGGTTTCATGGCCCGGCGATCTTCAGGGCGGGGTCCGCCGAACCGATCGTGGCAAAACTCGGCTCGTTGTTGTGCATGACGAACATGCTGACCCCGCCGCCCACCGGATCGCGGAACAGGATGTCGTCGGTGTCGTTGCCCGTGAAGTCGCCGGTGCCCACGACCCGAAGGGATGGGTCGGCCCAGCCGAGGGCGGCAAATGTCGGCCGGCCATTGCGCATCAGGAATTCGCTGAGGTTCCCGGCCGCGTCGCGGAACAGGATGTCGCTGATGCCGTCGCCCTTGACGTCGCCGACGCCGACGACCTTCAGCGCCGGATCGGCAAAGCCGATGTCGGTGAAGGTGGCGTGGTTGTTGTTCATGGCGAACATGCTCAGTTCGCCGCTGGTGGGATCGCGGAACAGGATGTCGGACGTGCCGTTGCCGGTGAAGTCGCCGACGCCGACCACCAGCAGGCGCGGATCGGCGAAGCCGATGATGGCAAAGCTCGGCTGGCCCTTGTTCATCAGGAAGTCGCTGAGCTGTCCGCTGGCGGGATCGCGGAACAGGATGTCGGTGGTGCCGTCGCCGTTGAAGTCGCCGGTGCCGACCACCTGCAGCCCAGGGTCGGCCACGCCGATGGGGGTCCAGGTCGGCTGGTTGTTGTGCATGTCGAACATGCTTACCCCGCCGCCCACCGGATCGCGGAACAGGATGTCGGTGGTGCCGTCGCCGTTGAAGTCGCCGGTGCCCCCGACCAGCAGCGCGGGGTCGGCGACCCCGACGGCGGCCCAGGTCGGCACGCCATTGTGCATGATGAAGTCGCCGAGCGTGCCGCTGGCGGCATCGCGGA
>CAIMEK010000168.1 GCA_903839965.1 uncultured Acetobacteraceae bacterium
AGGGCTACGCCACGATCGATACGGAGCTGAAGGGCCAGGGGTCGATGGGCGCCTTCATCGGCCGCTACGCCAACCGCATCGGCAAGGGGCAGTTCACGCTCGACGGCAAGGCTTACCAACTGGCGATCAACGACCTCTCCACGCCCCCGGCCCCGCCGCGCCAGAACACGCTGCACGGGGGCCAGAAAGGCTCGCGCTTCGTGGTGTTCGACGCGCGCCAACTCGCGCCCAACTCCGTCGAGATGAGCTACGTGTTCAAGGACGGCGAGGAGAACTTCCCGGGCACGCTGCCGGTGCGGGTGGTCTACACGCTGGCCAACGACAACAGCCTCGACATCGCGTGGGCGGCGGTGGCCGACGACAAGACCACGGTTGCCAACTTCACGCAGCACACGTTCTTCAACCTGTCGGGCGACGGCGGCTCGTCGATCTATGACCACGTGCTGATGCTGAACGCCGACAAGGTGCTGGAAAGCGACGCCACGCTGGTGCCGAACGGCAAGGTCGTTCCGGTGGCCGGCACGGTGCTGGACTTCACCAAGGCCAAGCCGATCGGCAAGGACATCGAAGCGAAGGTGCCGGCCCTGGTCGGGGCGGGCGGTTACGACCATTCCTTCGTCATCAACCCGGGCAAGGGGCTGCTGCTGGCCGGGCGCGTCAGCGAGCCGAAGTCCGGCCGCATCATGGAAGTGTGGACCACCGAGCCGGGCGTGCAGTTCTATTCCGGCAACTTCCTCGAAGGGCAAGTGCCGCGCGACGTCGGCAAGGGCGGCACGGTCTACAAGTTCCGCAGCGGCTTCAGCCTGGAAGCCTCGCACTATCCGGACAGCGTGAACCATCCGGACTTCCCGACCACCACGTTGACCCCGGGCCAGTGGTACACCGGGCGGATCGTCTATCGCTTCTCCACCGACAAGAAGAAGTGAGACAAACATGAAGCTGACCAATGCGCTGTTTGCTGCGTTGCTGGCCACCACGGTTGGTTTCACCACGTCGGCGAAGGCTGATCCCTTCACGGGTAGAGACGGGGACTGTGTCGGAGGGATGTCGATGAAGGGGGCATACCTTAAGGACCAGTGGATTGCTTTCCATGTGAAAATCGCGGGCGGCAAAGTGACCGGCGAACGATGGAGAGGATATGAGGCTTGGAGCGATCCTGCCTCGATGGTCCTGCGGGGGGCCCGCGGCGACGAATATCTGGTGGTGATTCCCGAACCGAAGGAATTCACACCGGTCGCGGGGACCGACGAGATGACGGTCACCACGAAAATGGGGTCGACGTGGACCTTCAAGCTGAACAGCAACATTTTCCGTACGAGCGGCGATCGCCAGCAGCTTTTCTTCGGCAAGACCGCGTGCGCGGGAAATCTGCAAACGGCGGCGGAGGCGTTCAGATCGCTCCCTTGGCCAAATTAAACGTGTAGTGAGACGGCGCGTCGTGCCTGTCCTGGTACAAGGAACCGGGGCAGGCACGACGGTTTTCGTGCGGCGGCAAAGTCGTGGATGACCGGACCTGTCCGGCCATGACGAATCGCCGGTGACCTATTTCCAGGCGCCCAGGCGCCGCCAATGGTCCTTCATGCTGGTCAGTTCGTCGTCGTAATACTGCCGGATGGTCCGCCCGCTCGGCAGTTGCACGGCTTCCAGCTCGCGCACGCGCTCCGGCGTGAACATGGCGCCCTGTTTGAAAAGTTGGCCACGCAGGGCCTGCACATCGAGGTTGCGCGGCGACACGGCGGCCTCGACCGCCAGCGCCGCGGCGGTGCCGGCGGCCTCGCCGGTGGTCCACATGCTCGGGATATCCTTCAGGTTGTTGAAGGAACCGAGCTGCGAGCCCATCGAGGTCGATCCCGGAATGACCGAAATGCAGTTGCCTGCCACCAGCAGCCCTTCGGTGGCCTGCGGCACCAGGCAGCCATAGGGGATGCCGTTGACCGGCACGCCGCCTTTCATGTTGAAGGCGACCTCGTCGGGGAAGCTGCGCCGCTCCAGGATGTCGGCACCCGTGAGGGTGGAAACGCCGATGACGTGGCGGGTGTCGCGCACGCCGATCGACACGCTCGAAGCCTCGATCTTGGCTTTCTTAAAGCCGGGGATGTGCTTGCGCAGGAAGGCCAGCTCGGACATCAGCTGTTCGCGGGCCTCGCCCTCGGCGCGGGTGAGGTCGGCGACGTCGGTGCCGTCCACGCCCTCGACGGTGCCGCCCCACAGCAGCGCCTCGTCGTCGTACACCAGGTGGCTCAGTTCCGGCCGCGGGTGGCCCCAGTAGTTGGTCATCGCGCGGGCGCGGGGCTTGTAGTAGGGCAGCTCGCCGCGCTCGATGGCGGCGGCGATCGCGCGGTCCAGGCCCGGATCGGTAGTGGAATATTCCGAAATGCTGGGCCAGTGCACATGGCTCAGCCGCACCAGCATGGTCATGGCGAACAGGATGCCCTGCTCGGTCTGGCCCTTGCGGAAGGCGGCGCCGGCGGAGGCCGCCACGTCGGCGTCGGCGGTGGCGTCGATGACGAGCTGGCCTTCGACAATTTGCTGGCCGGACTTGTTGGCGACGACGATGCCGCGCACGGTGTCGCGCTCGGCCAGCGCGCCGGTGATGAAGGAATGCAGCAGCAGCCGCACGCCGGCCGCGCGCACCATGCGGTGCAGCACCAGCTTGGCCGCCTCGGCGTCGTAGACCACGTTCATCGTGGAATATTCGGAACGGTAGTGGAAGATCGGGTAGTTCGGGGGATCGTCCGGGCAGCGCCGGGCGTCGCCGGTGGCTTCCAGCGCCGCCATGATCTCGCGGCCGATGCCGGCGGTCGGCGGACTGTTGAGCACCACCATGTTGCCGCCGGTGAACATGCCGCCGAGGAAGCCGAAGCGGTCCACCAGGACGGTGTCGCAGCCCAGCCGTGCCGCCGCGATGGCGGCCGCGCAGCCGGCCACGCCGCCACCGGCGACGACCACCTGCGCGTTGATGTGTCCCATTCGCATCGAAGTTCCTTCGTGACGCAAACGATGAAAGACGAGGATTTGAGAATTTACGGAGCGTCGAGGTGCAGCAGCGGAAATGCGCTGAGCACGCTTGGAAGGTTCGGCGAGGGCGCGGCGCAGACATGGCCGCGGTTGAGCTGGGCGAAGCCGGTGACACCGAGCAGGCCGAGGCTCTGGTGCACCTCGTTCTCGAGGATTTCCAGCATGCGCAGCACGCCGGCCTCGCCGGCCGCCGCCAGCGCGTAGCAATACAGCCGCCCCACCAGCACCAGGTCGGCGCCGAGCGCGATGGCCTTGATGATGTCGGTGCCGCGCGAGAAGCCGCTGTCGATATAGACCTTGGCCCGCCCGGCCACCGCACCGACGACCTCCGGCAGGATGTCGATGGCGCCGCGCCCGTGGTCGAGCTGCCGCCCGCCGTGGTTGGACACGTAGACGACGTCCACGCCCAGGCCCACGGCGCGCTCGGCGTCCTCGGCGGTGGCGATGCCCTTGAGGATGAGGGGCAGGCGGTGCTTTGCCTTGAAGCGCTCGACATGGCCCCAGTTCAACGCCGCCTGGTAGCGCGGCCAGGGGGCGTAGATGGATTTCCACTTGCGGTAGCGCTGCAGGATGTCGCGTTCGCGGCGCGAGGTCAGCGGGGTGTCGACGGTGAGGCAGAACGCGTCGTAGCCGGCATCGGCGGCCTGGCGGACGGTTGCGTCGAGCGCGCTGTCGTCGTCGCCGCGCAGATAGAACGGGTAGACTTTCGGCCCGCCGCGCGCGCGGGCGATGGGTTCCAGGCCGGGGCCGGTGGTGGCACTCTCGTAGGTCGGCACGCCGAAGCTCCCGGCCGCGGCGGCCGCCGCCGCGCCGCCGGCGGGGTCGAGATATTCCAGCGAGCCCACCGGGGCCAGCGCGACCGGCAGGCGGATGGGCTTGCCGAGGAAGCTCCAGGAACAGTCGATTTCCGATACGTCGACCAGCACGCGCGGGCGCAGCGCGAGGCTGTCGAGCGCGAGGCGGTTGCGTTTGACGGCGGTTTCGGTCTCGGAGCCGCCGACCAGGAAGTTCCAGACATTCCGGTTGAGGTTGATGTGGGCTTTGCTGATGAACTCATGCAGGACCTGGTAGTCGGCATTTGGCGCGTTGCTCATGGCGGAACACCCTCTCCCGATGGCAGGACGACAGCATTGCCGATATGGGCTCGGATGAAAATGCGGAACGTGATTCGCGCCCCGGTTTCCGGGCGCGGCCCTGTTGCGTTGTGGCATCGGTTGCATCGCGGCCCCGCGGGCGGCTACGCAGGCGGCATGCCGATTGACCGCGCGACCCCGGCCCGATGATGCTCGCGCCACTGCACCTTGCCGGCGAGCGGCTGTTGCTGGACCCGGCCGGCGCGCTGGTGTGGCCGGCGCAGCGGCTGCTGGCGGTGGCGGACCTGCACTTCGAGAAAGGCTCGGCCGCGGCGGCGCGCGGTTCGCTGCTGCCGCCCTGGGACACCAGGGCGACGCTCGACCGGTTGGCCGCGCTGCTGCGCCGCCACGCGCCGCGCACGGTGGTGGCGCTGGGCGATTCGTTCCACGACGCGGACGGCTCGGCGCGCATGCTGCCGGCGGACGCGGCCCGGCTGGCGGCGATGGCGGGCTCGGCGGCGTTCGTCTGGGTGCTGGGTAACCACGACCCGACCCCGCCGGAAGGCATCGGCGGGGTGGCGGTGGCGGCGTGGCGGGCCGGACCGCTGGTGTTCCGCCATGCGGCGGAGGCGGGCGCGGCGGGCGAGATTTCGGGACATTTCCATCCCAAGGCGACGCTGGCCGTGCGCGGGGCGGTGGTGTCGCGGGCCTGCTTCGTGGCCGATGCGCGGCGGCTGCTGATGCCGGCGCTGGGGGCCTACGCCGGCGGGCTGGACGTGCGCGACCGGGCGATCGCGGCGCTGTTCCCGCGCGGCGGGCGGGTGTTCCTGCTCGGCGGCGAGCGGTTGTTCAGCTTCGCCTATGGCGCCGCGCGGGCGGGCGGCGGCGGCGCATGAGCGACGCTCCCGTCCTGCTGTGGCTGCGCCGCGAGTTGCGGCTGGCCGACAACCCCGCCCTGGGTGCGGCCCTGGACAGCGGCCGGCCGGTGCTGGCGGTGTTCGTGCTGGACGAGGTGTCGCCGGGCGCCTGGGCGCCGGGCGCCGCCGCCCGTTGGTGGCTGCACCACAGCCTGGCGAGCCTTGCCGCGGACCTCGCGCGCGCCGGCGCACCGCTGGTGCTGCGGCGCGGCCGGATCGCGCAGGTGCTGCCCGAACTGGTGCGCGAGACCGGCGCGGTGGCGATCCATGGCGGGCAGGCCGTCGAGCCGTGGGCCCGCGAAGCGACGGCGACGATGGCGCGGGCCGCCGGGGTGCCGGTGACGCTGCATCGCACCGCCACGCTGTTCGACCCGGCCGCTATCCGCACCGGCGCCGGCGGTGGCTACGGCATCTACACCCCGTTCGCCCGCGCCTGCCGCGCGCATGGCGTGCCGCCGCCACTGGGCAGGCCGAGGCACATCCCCGGCGCCGCTGCGCCCGGCTCGGACGCTCTGGAGAGGTGGGAGTTGCTGCCGACCCGGCCGGACTGGGCGGGCGGATTGCGCGCCGCCTGGACGCCCGGGGAGGCCGGCGCCCAGGCGCGGCGGCGGCGGTTCATCGGCGGCGCGCTGGCCCACTATGCCACGGGCCGCGACCGGCCCGACACCGATGGCACCTCGATGCTGTCGCCGCATCTCGCGTTCGGGGAAATTTCTGCCCGCCAACTCTGGCATGATGCGGGCGCCGGCGCGGCGCGCTGGCGGGACGAGCTGCTGTGGCGAGAGTTCTGCGCCCACCTGCTGTGGCACCATCCGACGCTGCCGGAAGCGCCGCTGCGGCCCGCCTTCGCCGCCATGCCGTGGCGCGACGATGCGCCGGACCTGCGGGCCTGGCGGGGCGGGCGCACCGGGCTGCCGATCGTCGATGCCGGCATGCGCCAGCTCCGGGAATGCGGCTGGATGCACAACCGGGTGCGCATGCTCGCGGCGAGCCTGCTGGTGAAGCATCTGCTGCTGCCCTGGCAGGCCGGGCAACGCTGGTTCTGGGATGCGCTGGCGGATGCCGACCTCGCCAGCAATGCCGCCTCCTGGCAATGGGTGGCGGGCTGCGGGGCCGACGCCGCGCCGTACTTCCGCATCTTCAACCCGGTGCTGCAGGGACGGAAATTCGACCCGGACGGCGCCTATGTGCGCCGTTTCGTGCCCGAGCTGGCCGGGCTGTCCGCGCGCTGGATCCACGCGCCCTGGGAGGCGCCCCCCGAGGTGCTGGCTGAGGCCGGCGTGCGGCTCGGCGGGAGCTATCCGACGCCGATCGTCGACCTCGCCGCCGGCCGCGCCCGCGCCTTGCGGGCCTTTGCCGAACACGTGCGGGGAAGGCCCACGTGATGCCGCCGCCTTCCTGTTCACGCCGCGGGTTTCGGAGTAATCGTTGCAATCCCACGACCGGAGGTACCCGCCTCATGTCCACGACTGCGCCGGCCGACCGGCGACTGCGCCTGATGCTGCAGGTGGCGCGAATGATCCACCGCGGCAGGCTGACCATCGTGCTGCCCGACGGCGCGCGGCACGTGTTCGACACCGGTACCGGACCGGAAGCGACGTTCATCGTGAAGGATGCCCGCGCGGTGCGCTGGCTGCTGACCGGCGGCAGCCTGGGACTGGCCGAGGCCTACCTGGAAGGGCTGTGGGACACGCCCGACCTGCGCGCGGTGATGCTGATGGCCGCGGAGAACGAGGCCGAGTGGGAGAAGCTGCTGGGCGGCCGGCCATGGATGCGCGCGCTGGCGCGGCTGCAGCACCTGCTGCGGCCGAATTCGCGGCGCGGGGCGAAACGCAACATCGTCGAGCACTACGATATCGGCAACGAGTTCTATGCCGGCTGGCTCGATCCGACGATGACCTATTCCTCGGCGCTGTTCAGCGGCGAGAACGACACGCTGGAGGCGGCGCAACTGCGCAAGGTGCACCGGATGTGCCAGGCGCTGGAACTGCAGCCCGGCATGAACGTGCTGGAAATCGGTTGCGGCTGGGGCGGCTTCGCCGAGGTGGCGGCGCGCGACTACGGCGCGCGGGTGACCGGCATCACGCTGTCGCCGGCGCAACTGGCCTACGGCTGCGCGCGCATGGCGGCGGCGGGACTGGCCGGGCAGGTCGAGCTGCTGCTGCAGGATTATCGCGACGTGCGCGGCACCTTCGAGCGCATCGCCAGCATCGAGATGTTCGAGGCGGTGGGCGAGAAATACTGGCCGGCCTTTTTCACCACGGTGCGCGAGCGGCTGGCGCCAGGGGGGCGGGCCGGGCTGCAGGTGATCACCATCGCCGACCGGTTGTTTTCGACCTACCAGCGCAGCGCCGACTTCATCCAGCGCCACGTGTTCCCCGGCGGCATGCTGCCCAGCCCGGCACGGCTGCAGCAGGAAGCCAGGCGCGCCGGGCTGGCATGGTCGGCCGAACTGTGGTTCGGGCGCGACTACGCCGAGACGCTGGCGCGCTGGCAGGGGCGGTTCCAGGCGGCGTGGCCGCGCGTCGCCGGGGCGGTGCGGCTGCAGGCGCGGCCGGCCGATGACCGATTCAAGCGGTTGTGGGAATACTACCTGGCGTATTGCGAAACCGGGTTCCGCGCGGGCTGGACGGATGTCGGGCAGATCGTGCTCGTGCGTCCGGCGGCCTGATCCGGCCGCCGGCGCGTGATACCGGCTGGCGTAGGGCTGCGGGTGGTGGGGGATGTGCATGGCGATGCACGGGCCTTCGCGATGGCGGCGGCGACCGAGCGGTTCGTGGTGCAGCTCGGCGACCTGACGGATGGCGGCGCGGACAGCGTCGGCGCGCTGCGCATCGCGCTCGAGCTGCTGGACCACGGGCGCGGCCTATTCCTGCTGGGCAACCACGAGCACAAGCTGGCGCGGTTGCTGGCCGGGCGGGCGGTGAAGGCCGACGCGCCGCTGCGGGCGATGGCGGCCGGGCTGGACGCGGGGCTGCGCGCGCGGCTGCTGGCGGCGATTGGGGCGGCACCGGCCTGGCTGCGGCGCGGCCAGGCGTTTTTCGTGCATGCCGGCTTTCACACCGCCATGCTGCACCATCCGCCGCCGCCGTTCGGCGGCAAGGTGGAGGGGCCGCTGGCGCGGGCGCTGTTCGGCCAGACCACCGGGCGGGGCCAGCCCGACGGCTTTCCCGAGCGGGTGCTCGACTGGGTGGACCGCATTCCGGCCGGGTTGGTGGTGTATTGCGGCCACGACAACCGCAGCACGGACGGGCGGCCCTTGACGCGGCGGGGCGCGGCGGGCGGGGAAGCGGTTTTTCTGGACACCGGCGCCGGCAAGGGGGGACACCTGTCCTGGATCGACCTACCGGCGCCGGTCGACCGAGTGGGAGCTTGCTGAGCGGATGCGCGCGGTATTCGTGCTGTTGCTGTTGCTGGTGGTTGCGGCGCCCGCCGGCGCCGCGGAGCCCTGCGACCCGTGCCACCTGCCGGGCGGGGGCACCTATCGGGTGCATGCGCCGGCGGGATGGGACGGCCATGCCCGGCTGCCGGTGCTGATGTTCCTGCACGGCTACCGCGGCGAGGGCGCGGACATCGTGGCCAGTCCGGACGTGGCGGGGCCGGCGGAGAAAATGGGCTTCCTGCTGGTGGCGCCGGACGGGCTGAACGGCGGCTGGTCGCACCAGGGCTCGCCGGCCCAGTCGGCGCGCGACGACCGCACCTTCCTGCGCAGCGTGCTGGGCGACGTGCGGCGGCACTGGCCGGTGAACGACCGGTTGGTGGTGCTGGGCGGATTCAGCGACGGCGCCTCGATGGTGTGGGACATGGCGTGCTTCGCGCCGTTGAGTTTTGCCGCCTTCCTGCCGTTCTCCGGCGGGTTCTGGGAACGCATGCCGACCGCCTGCACGGCGCCGGTGAACCTGCGCCACGTGCACGGCACCGCCGACCCCACGGTGCCGCTGGCGGGACGGGCGATCCGCGACCGCTGGCGGCAGGCCGACATCCTCCGCGGCTTCGAGATCTGGCGCGAGACCGACCACTGCACCGCGGCGCCGGAGCGGCGCACGCGCAGCAGCGGGCTGGAGTGCGAGATCTGGTCGTGCCGGACGCGGCGCACGCTGGAACTGTGCCTGCACCCGGGCGGGCATGAAATGACGGCGGGCTGGCTGGAGGGGGGATTGCGCTGGGCGCGCGGCATGGCGGCGCACTGAGCCGGGTGTTACCGGTCCGCAAAGCGGCGTAGGGTGGCAGGCAAATCCACCGGAGAAACACCATCATGCGCCCCAACCGCCTCCGCCAGCGCCTCGATGCCGGCCTGCCCACGCTGGGTACCCACGTCTTCACGGTCTGGCCGACCGTGATCGAGATCCTGGGCCAGTCGGGCCACTACGACTATGTCGAGTTCAGCGGCGAATACGCGCCGTTCACCATGCATGACCTCGACAACATGGGCCGGGCCTTCGAGATCGCCGGGCTGGCCGGCATCATCAAGGTCGAGCAGCGGGACTTCTTCCACCAGTCGCTGCGCGCCATCGGCGGCGGCTTCCAGGGCGTGCTGTTCGCCGATATCCGCACGGTCGCCGAAGCCGAGGAAGCCGTTGCCGCGGTGCGCGCCGAGAGCCCGGCCACGCGGCGCGGCGTCGGCCTGGTCGGCGTTGGGCTGCGGCGCGATGTCGGCTGCTTCCGCGAGGCGGGCTCGGCGGCCTACGTGCAGGCGCTGGACGACTCGGTGATCACCATCATGGTCGAGAAGCGCCAGTGCGTGGAGAACCTTGAGGCGATCCTGTCGGTGCCCGGCCTCGACATGGTGCAGTTCGGCCCGGCCGACTACGCGATGAGCGTGGGCCATGCGGGCGAGTGGGCCCACCCGGAGGTGAAGGCGGCCGAGAAATACACCATCGAGACCACGCTGAAGAAGGGGCTGCATCCGCGCGTGGAGATCAGCGAGCCCGCGCAGGCCGTGCCGTACATGGAAATGGGCGTGAAGCATTTCTGCATCGGCTGGGATGTCGCCATCCTGAACAACTACTGGCGCACCAACGGCGAGGCGATGGTGGGGCTGCTGGCGGGCAAGCCGGTGGAGACGCAGGCGGCGGCGGAGAAGCCGGCGGGGAATTACCGCTAAGCGGCGGGGCCCCGTACAAAACACAAGACCTGATACCGTGGTTCACGATCGGCGAGCCACGGTATCAGACCGGTGCGATCCGGCGGATCTTCGGCGCAGGCTGCAGCGAGAGCGGCTTCTCGACGGCTGCGAACAAAGCCAACGAGAGGAACAGGGTCGCCACATACAGGACCGGCATGAACGCCCAGAACAGCCGGTCCGGCATGCCGGAAGGCAGCACCGGCGCAAGCGCGAGCATAGCCACCCGGACGATCAGGCCGTGCGTCAGGTAATAACTGTAGCTCATGTTGCCGAGCCAGCGCAGCGGCGACCACTTCATGCAGAGCGACACCCGCCCGGCGTCGCGGAAGCAGACGGCACAGAGGGCGAAGAAGGCAACGGTGTGGACAAGCTCGCCCGTGGGTCCGGGGAACGCACCCGTCACGGCGGCGACGAAGGCGACCAGTGGCGCTGCCCAACCCGCCCAGGGCGGAACCCACCCGCCCACCCCTTCCGCGAGCAGCATGCCGGCAAAAAACGGCATCATGCGCACCGGGAAGTTCGGGATGTCGGCATAAGAGACGACGATGAAGGCAGCGGCCAACACCGACAGCCCGGCGATGCGCCGCCCGGGCGCGACGCCGCTCAACCGCGCGCCGATGACCACCCCGGCGGTCACCAGGTAGAAGAACATCTCGTAACTGAGCGACCAGGCGACATCGACGATCCGGACCATCGGAATCAGCCCGGGCAGGAAAGCGAGGTTTGCCGCGAGGTAGGCAGCCGCCTGCCAATGACCGGGCGGTATCTTGCCCGGAACCGGCACAAGAATGGTCACCGCCAGCATGACGGCGAATACGACCAGGAACGCCGGGTAAAGTCGCTGCAAGCGCCGCGCCATGAATTTCGTGAATGAGAGGGGCCTGCGGACCAACGCTCCGTAGATCAGGTATCCACTGAGCACGAAGAACAGTTCGACGCCGAGATTGCCGTAGGTCGCGAAAGCTGCCGCCACCGCCGCGGCCGGACCAGGCGACAGGCCAATCAATTGCGATTGCATGGTGTAGTGCTGCAGGAACACCAGCGTGACCGCGACCCCGCGCAGGCCCTCCATCGGCAACAGCCGCGCGTTCTGCGGGTCCTGAAGCTCCAGGGTGGTGCGAAGCCAGCGACCAGCCCGCGCGGCAGAATGCAAATTCTGAACCTTCATGGTCACGACACGACGCTGATAGCGACCTTGCCGCTGCTTGTCAGCGGGAACTTTCCTGCGGCGCCCCGCATCCTGTCCTCTCCTCCCAAAGCGGAGGGCGAGGGAAGAAATTGCCTTGCAGAGAAGAGTTCCCGCCTTCAGGCTTGCCCCAATCGGACGGCACTGGGACCGTCCCAGAGGGAACAGGCAATGATAGGCAGGCGTCAATTCGCCGCCGCCGCCACCGCATTCGCGGTTGCCGGCGACGTCACCCATCGCGCGGCCGCCCAGGGGGCGAAGAAAGTCCTCCGCGTGGTGCCGCAGGCCGAACCGCAGGTGTTCGACCCGCACCAGTCGCAGGCCAACGTCACCTCGGTGCATGTCGGCATGGTCTACGACACCCTGTTCTCGTGGGACGCCGACATGGTGCCCCGGCCGCAGATGGTGGAGAGCTGGAACAAATCCGACGACGGCCTGCTCTACACATTTATGCTTCGCCCCGGCCTGATGTTCCACGACAACACGCCGGTGACGTCGCGCGACGTGGTGGCGACCCTGAAACGGCTGTTCGTGCGCGATACCCAGAACCAGATTCTCGCGGGCCTGATCACCGGCATCGAACGCATCGACGACCGCCGCTTCAGCATCCGGCTGAAGGAACCGTTCAACTACGTCGAGTTCCTGCTGGGCGGCAGCAACGGCGTGGCCGGCGCCATCCTGCGCGAGCGCGAGGCGCTCACCGATCCGTTCACGCCGATCAAGGAATACATCGGCTCCGGCCCGTTCCGCTTCAATACCGCCGAATACCGCCCGGGCGCGCGCCTGGTCTACGACCGCTTCGACGGCTACATCCCGCGCAAGGAACCTCCCAGCGGGTTCGCAGGAGGAAAAGTGGTGAAACTGGACCGCGTCGAACTGCTGCCGATCACCGACGCCGGCACCGCCTTCGCCGCGCTGCGCAACAACGAAGTGGACTTCCTCGACGGGCCGATCCTCGACCTGATCCCCACGGTCATCAACGATCCCAATATCGTGGTGGGGGAAGTGTGGCCGATCGAGACCTACGCGGTGCTGCGCTTCAACCACCTGTTTGCGCCGTTCAACGACGTGCGGGCGCGCCAGGCCGTGGCGCACGCGGTGAACCAGCGCGACTACATGGCGGCGGCCTACGGGGATACGAAATACTGGCGCGAATGCTACGCCTTCTGGGTGTGCGGCAGCCCGAACGGCACCGAGGTGGGGTCGGACGCCTACCGCACGCCGGACCTCGAAAAGGCCCGCGCGCTGCTGCGCGAAACCAGCTATCGCGGCGAACCCGTGGTGCTGATCGGCGGCTCCGATATTCCGGCCTACCAGCAGATGAGCCTGGTCACCGCCGACCTCTTGAAGAGGATCGGCTTCAACATCGACATGCAGATGTCGGACTGGGGCACCGTGTCGGCGCGGCGGGCGAAGAAGGATCCGCCGGCACAGGGCGGATGGAACCTGTTCCACACCTCCGCCAACGGCGCCCAGCTTGCCAGCCCGCTGACCAGCCCCTCCACCATCACCACCTGCGACGGCAAGAACTTCGTGGGCTGGCCGTGCGACCAGGTGGAAGAGGACATGCGCATCCGTTACATTCGCGAACCCGACCCGGCCAAACAACATGCGCTGCTGGAACAGATGCACGCGCGGCTGTGGGAGTCGATGCCCTACGTGCCGCTGGGCCAGTTCAAGCAACCCTTCGTGTGGCGGCGCAACGTCACCGGCGTGCTGAAGGCCAACACCCTCGTCTACTGGAACATCGAAAAGACCTGAGACATGGACCACAAACAATCTTCGCCGATGGACGACCTGGCCGGCCGGACCTGCCTGGTCACCGGATCGAGCCGCGGCATCGGCGCGGCGGTGGCGCGCGGCATGGGGGCCGCCCGCATGCGCGTGGGCGTGCACTGGCGCAGCGCCCGCGAAGAGGCCGAACAGGTGTGCGCGGATATCCGCTCGGCCGGCGGCGAGGCAACCCTGCTGCAAGGCGACATCGCCGAACCCGGCACGGTGGAACGGCTGATCGCGGCAACCGTCGCGGCGTTCGGACGGCTCGACGTGCTGGTGAACAACGCCGGCGACCTGATCGAGCGCCGCGCGGTGGCGGACACGCCGGACGAACTGTTCGAGCGACACATCGCGCTGAACATCCGCCCGGTGTTCGCGGCCTGCCGCGCCGCGGTGCACCGGTTCCGCGCGCAAGGCCCGCACCCGACATTCGGCGCCGGGTCGATCATCAACCTCAGCTCGATCGCGGCCCGCACCGGCGGCGGCGGCGGGTCGGCTCTCTACGCCGGCAGCAAAGCCTTCGTGGCCACACTCTCACGCGCACTGGCCCGCGAAGTGGCGGGGGAAGGCATCCGGGTGAACTGCGTCTCGCCCGGCGTGCTCGCAACCCCCATGCAGGACCGCACCACCCCCGCCGCAGCGCAGGACATGCTGCGACGACAAATCCCGCTGGGCCGCATCGGCGCCGCCGACGAAGCGGTGGGCACGTTCCTCTACCTCTGCTCCGATAAATTGAGCGGCTACATCACCGGCCAGGTCATCGAGGTCAACGGCGGTTTGTTGATGCCGTAAGGAAGGCCAGGGGCTTCGCCCCTGGACCCCACCAAGGGCCG
>CAIMEK010000169.1 GCA_903839965.1 uncultured Acetobacteraceae bacterium
CGACACCAGCGCCACCGGCGGTGTGCTCAGCAACCTCATGCGGCTCGATGCCACCCACTACATCGCCACCTTCACCGCCGCGGCGGCCACCGATATCGCCAACGCGCAGGTGAGCGTCGCAAGCAGCAGTTGGCAGGAGAACAACGGCAACCCGGGCGGCACGGGCAGCACCGGCAGCTTCGCCGTCGATACGGTGACGCCGGCCGTCAGCTCGGTCGCTGGCACGCCAAGCGGGAGCAACCTGACCTCTGGCGGAACGGTAACGATCACGCTCACGATGAGCGAAGCGGTAACGGTCACCGGCACGCCGACCCTGGCGCTGAACGACGGCGGCACTGCGACCTATGCCCGCGGCAGCGGCAGCAGCGCGCTGACATTCAATTACACGGTGGCAGGCCGCGACACCGATACCGCCGCCCTCGCCATCATCGGCAACAACCTCAACGGCGCCGCCATCGCCATCAAGGACGGCGCGGGCAATAACGCCAACCTGTCCGGCGCCAACGTCACGTTCTCACCGGCAGTGCAAATTGAAACCTCGACTCCGACGGTAACCTCGGTGACCGCCTCGGGCAACGGCATCATCAACGGCGATGGTGTGCTGACCACGGGCGCCACCGTCACGTTGACGCTGCACACGAGCGAGGTCGTGACGGTGGCCGGCGGCGTGCCTGTGCTGCAACTGAACGACGGCGGAACGGCGACCTACACCGGTGGTTCGGGCACCACCGCATTGACGTTCAGCCATACCGCCGGTGCCGGTCAGCGAACGGATGACCTCACAGTGACGGGCAGCACCCTGAACGGCACGACGATAACAGACGCCGCGGGCAACGCCGCCAACCTGAGCGGAGCGGTTGCCAACCCGGTCGGCATTCTGCAGGTAAGTGGTGCGAGCGCCACTTCGGACTTCACCGGCAATGGCAGTTCGGACATACTCTTCCGCGACCCGACCTCCGGCATGCTCGGCGATTTCGCGCTCAACAATGGACAGCCGACCTGGGCCAGCGTCGGCTGGGCCGATCCCAGCCTGCAGGTTGCTGGTGTCGGAGACTTCACTGGCAGCGGCACGTCCGACATTCTGTTCCGCGACCCGATCGGCGGCGGGCTCAGCATGTTCGTGATGAACAACAACCAGCCAACCTGGAACTCCATCGGTTGGGCAGCTCCTGGCCTGCAAATTGCCGGTATCGGCGACTTCAACGGCGATGGCACCTCCGATATCTTGTTCCGCGATCCGCTCGGTGGCGGGCTCAGCGACTTCCTCATGCATAACGGTCAGCCGACATGGGCCAGCATCGGCTGGGCCGATCCGGGGCTGCGGGTTGTCGGGGTCGGCGACTTCACTGGCGACGGAACCTCCGACATCCTGTTCCGCGATCCCAGCGGCGGCGGCCTGAGCATGTTTTCCATGCACAACAACCATCCGACATGGGCCAGCATCGGCTGGGCCGATCCCGGCCTGCAAATTGCCGGCACCGGAGATTTCAACGGCAACGGCACCGATGACATCCTGTTCCGGGACCCGAGCGGCGGCAATCTCAGCGACTTCCTGATGACGAACGGGCAGCCGACATGGGCCAGCATCGGTTGGGCCAGCCCCAACCTGCAGATTGTCGGCGTCGGCGACTACACCGGGGACGGGACCGACGACATCGTGTTCCGTGATTCGGCCGGCGGTGGGCTCAGCATGTTCACCATACACCAGAACCAGCCAATCTTCGACGCCATCACCTCCTCCGACCCCAGCCTGGCGGTAGCGGGGAGGTGAAGACCGTTTGTTGTCGACAGTAAATATCCCCCGGCAAAGCCCTACGGCATCCACACATTTTGTTTGAGCTCCTGCCACCCCTCTGACTCTCTGCGACATTTCTCGATTCGGGGATGTCATGGGGCGGCAGATTTTAGAGAGCTTGGCCATTTTGGGATGCTCGTCGTGCGGCGATGGGCAGCACGCTGATCGAGCGGGTGATGTCGACCGGGTCGCTGGTCATCCGCAAGCTTGGCCGTGATCGTGCGGGCGAAATCGCGATCCATCGGTTCTTGTCGGCGCCCTCGGTCACAACCGTCGAGATCGTGGAGACCTTGGCGGGCCGCACCGCTGCCGCCTGCGCGGGACGCCGGATCGCCACGGTTGTGCTGCGCGCCGGGCCGATCGTGATCTCGCGTTTACGCCATGACGGCGATCGCTCAGACCCGCCGCAGTTGACGCTGCACATGGTCGATGCGCGAGAGATCAATGGCGCCGCTGGAGGACAGCCACTGCTGTGGCGGCTGTTGACCACGCTGGATGTTGCCAGCGCTGCTGACGCGCAGGAAATCGTGCGCCTCTATCGGTTGCGATGTCGGATTGAAAAAATCTTCCGCGCCTTGAAAAGTGACGGCATGCGTCTGGAAAAAACCAAAATGGAGGAGGCCGAACGACTGTTCAAGCTGGCCCTGATCGGCCTCGTCGCGGCCACCCGCACACTGCCACTGGTCGATGCCTTTATGGCGGCCCGCGCCCCGCGACCGATGTTTTTGATGCCGACCTGCTGCCGGCTGCCGAAGCCATTGCTGCAACCCGCGAAGGCAAAACTGCGCGTCAGCAAAATCCCCAGCCGCGCCACTTGCTCGCCTGGATCATCGCTCGTCTCGGCGGATGGAACTGCCACTACAAACCCCCAGGCCCCAAGACCATGCACGCCGGATGGGCCCAATTCGCCGCCATGGCCACAGGATTCGTCATCGCTACAGAACAGTTAACCCATCTTATTCGTGGTCGACCCACTGTTGAGGCGGTCTGAGCGGTGCATACGGTTGGGCGGCGCTGCCAGCCGGCTGCGCTCGTCCCCCACCTCCCGTTCCCCTTTATTGCCTCCGCAGCCCCGCTTGGCGGCCTAAGGTGGGGGGGTCGTGCGGTGTGCCGAGTCGTGCCGCCAGAGGCATCCTAGCCGATATGGTGACAGGCCTGGGACGTGCTGTCGGGGGGAATGGTCGGCACTGCGCATCGCACCGTGGCGCCGTGGTATTGGCGAGCGGCGTCACTCCGCCGGGTTGCCCCGTTGACGTGGCATGTGCGCCGCGGGGTCCTGATTCCCCCGCCGGTGCTACCCCGGGGCTACCCAACATCTGATTCGTGTCACGGTTGAGCTTCTAACTCTTTGAGAAAATGGAGCGGACGACGAGACTCGAACTCGCGACCCGCAGATTGGAAATCTGGATTCATACCGCAACCGCCCATAACATATCTGCGCATCACCGTGCAGAAAATCCCAGAAATCCCTTGCATTCGTCGCTCTGTTACGCCATGTTATGAACTGCGGGTAACAGGCCATAACCGGCCAGTTCTGTTACCCAGGTGTTACCCGTGGGAGATCACCAGATATGCCGAAGATCAAATTCACGGATGCGGCGGCGCAGAGATTGAAGGCCCCAGCGGGAGGCCGAATCGACTACTTCGACGTCAGCCTGCCCGGCTTCGCGCTTCGTGTGGCCGGGCCAACCGACCGCACGCCGGAAGGCCGGCGGACCTGGACCCTGTTCTACCGCTACGGCGGGGTGCAAAAACGGCTGAGCTTCGATCCCCCATACCCTGCCCTTAGCCTCGCGGAAGGCCGCCGGAAGGCCGGCAACGCAATGGCAGAGCTGGCAGAGGGAAAGGACCCGGCCGCCACCAAGGCGGACGCCAAGGCCGCCGCGGCGCGGGCGCCGGACACGTTCGCCAACGTGGCGGACCTGTTCATCAAGCGGAGCCTGGAGGCGAAGGGCCGGGCGCCGCGGTACATCGAAGGAGTCCGCCAGAATTTCCAAAACCATGTTCTGCCGCATTGGGGCGAGCGGGACATCAAGAGCATCACGCGGCGCGACGTGATCGAACTGCTGGACGCGGTGATGGATCACGGCAGCGTAATGAAACGCTGCGATGGCAAGCAGCACACCGCACCAGGTGGTCCGATCTGCGCCAACCGGACCCTTGCCGCGATTCGGGCGCTGTTCAACTTCGCGCTGCGCCGGGGTGTCATCGACTCGACCCCAGTCGCCCTAGTCGAGCGGCCAGGCGAGGAAACCAGGCGGGCACGGACCCTCAATGCTGATGAGACTCTCGCGGTCTGGCGGGCCGCCGATGGCCTCAGTTATCCGTTCGGGCCATTTTTCCGCCTCGCGCTGCTGACTGGCCAGCGCCGCGATGAGGTTGGGGGGATGCGCTGGGCGGACCTCGATCTCGACGCCGGGACCTGGACCCTAGCCGCGGAGGCGACGAAGGCCGGGCGGGAGCATGTCGTGCCCCTGACCGCGTCGGCGATCGAGATACTGCAGAGGCTGCCGCGGAAGGCCCATGCGACCGATCGCGGGGTAAAGCCCAGCCCATATGTGTTCACCATGGCGGGCGATATGCCAGTGTCCGGCTTTTCCAGGGCCAAACGTCGACTGGATCAGGCAATCGCCAAGGCGCGCGACGGCGCTGCATTGGCGCCCTGGACGATCCATGATCTGCGCCGCACCGTGGCAACCGAGATGGGCCGGCTTGGTGTGTCGCGGTTCGTGATCGGCAGAGTGTTGAACCACGCCGACCGGGCAGTGACCGGCATCTATGATCGGTACACCTATCTTGATGAAAAACGGCATGCCCTGGATGTCTGGGCGCAATATCTTGGAAACCTGACGCAGCCGCCGGGGGAGAACGTGGTGCCATTACGACAGGGGGCAGCAGCATGACCCAAGAGCCACAGCCCCAACCCGGTGAAATTCTGATCGATATGCCTTCGGCACAGAGCAAGTATTTTGCGGATATTAAAAAGACTATCACGTGCTTGCAAAAGGCGCTTCGCGAGTTATGGCCGGCGGCGGCGCATTACCCAAACGACATTGACTGTTACAACCTCGCTGTTCTGATTGGCGTAGCAAAGACGCAACACAACAAGAAACAGCAGGAAAAGAGGGCGCAACCCCAAAGGTCTGCGTTGGTCACTGCTGCCAAAAAATTCCAGCGTGAACTTGTCAAAAGTCGCGCCGAATTAATTTCAAGAATCCCGCCGGAAATCATCAAATATTATGAGGTTGATCTTCAACGAGTGGACACTGCTAAACAATCAGTGGCGGCACTATTGGATACATTCAAGCGTCCGGAACCTTACAACACTGCGAAAGAGATGGGGGAGAGGTTGATTGAAGCGTGGCGCCGCGCCGGAGAGACGATATCGCGGGGGGTCAAGCCTGACGATGCATTCTGCAAGGCGGTAACAAAGCTGCTGGAGCTGGGCGGCATCTGTTATAGTCCAGAGCACGTCAGCGATATGCTGCGCGGCCGGACGCAACGTCCCAGGAGCGGACGGGCGCGAAATGCTCCAAAACGCGCCCCCTTGGGGGCGCCAAACCGCCGAAACCCCACCCTTCGACCGGCGCAGTAAGCCGCGCCTATCACTCCGTCACCACGCCGAACCGATCGGCACAGGTTAGCACGGAGGCGACATGCAGACCGTCCAGGCAATTGAAGCTGAAATGCAGAGGTTGCAGCCACGGCTTGACGACGATGTACTCCTGACCAGCGCGCAGACCCGAGCCCGCGTCGGGGGCGTCACCACGATGTGCATCTGGCGCTGGATGCGTGACCAGCGAGTGCAGTTCCCCGCTCCGGTGAAGATCAACTCGCGAAACTATTGGCGCCTCGGCGATCTCCGTCGGTGGCAGGCACAGCGCAGCTTGCGGGCCGGATAAGACAAACCCCCGACGCGGTAGCGTGCGGGGGCTGTCGATTCAGTAGATCAACGGCGGCACCAACGATCTACCAGAACCGACCCAACCCCGCAAGCCCCGCGTCGATGCCAAGGACGCGAGAATGTCGCAATCGACATGGGCCTATCCGGTCAATTCCTGGGCTGACCTTCCAGGCGCCATCGCTTTGGCGGAACAGGTGGGCGCTATCGGAAATGCGTGTCTCATGCGCGCGCTGGCCGTTGGCCGAATCGCCTACCTGCCGGTGTTGCCCGATACGTCGGCCATGAAGCTCAAGGCGTTCATCCGCGCGACGGTGCGCCGCCCTTCCGTTGTCCTGATCGGCGACGATGACGGTTTCGATCGCGGGCCGGACGGTTGGGCGCTGGCCAGGCGTGCCGTGTGCTGGGCACGAGGCGTTCTGATCCATGGCGCCGGCGCCGAGGTACACCACTATGAGGCCGCGATCGAGGCCGCCGAGATCGCCGGCCGAGTGTTGGTGATCGAGTGTAGCTCCGCGACCTTGGGGGCCTGGGCGGCCTTAGTCGGGGCGGCGGCACATCGCCCCGGAACGTTGCTAATTTATCCGCGCGGGGGCGTGCATCCGGTGATGCCGGACCGGAGGCGCGTACAGTGAACGTCACCCTGTCAACGGCTGATGCTGACCGGCTCGCGAAGCTGTTGGGCATGCTTGGCTCGGAACATGACGGCGAGCGAGCCTCAGCCGGCCTTCTGGCGCACAAGCTGATTCGCGAGCGCGGCCTGACGTGGCCCGAAATAATCTGCCCTCGACAGGATTGGCACGAGCCCACCGATCCACGCGACTTGGCGGAGCAATGCGGCCGATATCCGGCCACGCTAACGCCGTGGGAACGCAAATTCCTTGCCGAGATCGCTACCGGGCCACGGCCGCCAAGCGTGCGGCAGCTCTGGGTACTTCGCGAGATCGCGGCGCGAGTACGGGCCGCGGTTGATCTGGGAAAAACGGCATCATGAGCGCCGGCGCCGCCGGCGAATTCACACGCCTGATGGAGCCGGTTGCCCGGGCACTGCTGGGGGAGCCGGGTGAAAAGCATCATGGCGGTCAGGAATGGCGCTACGGCACCCGCGGCAGTCTGTCTATTCGCGTCGATGAAGGCACTTGGTACGACAACCAGGCCGGTTGCGGCGGCGGCACGCTTGACCTGATCCGGGTGCGAAAGAAACTCGACAAGGAAGGCGCCCTGGACTGGTTGGCCGAGCAAAAGCTGATCACGGGCCGCCCGAAGATCGTAGCGACATACGATTACAAAGGTGCCGACGGCGCGCTGCTGTACCAGGTCGTGCGCTTCGATCCCAAGGACTTCCGGCAGCGCCGCCCGAACGGTCCGGGGAAATGGCTCTGGAAGATGCAAGGCGTGCAGCGGGTCCCTTACCGGCTGCCCGAGCTGCTGACGGCGATAGGTCAGGGCCGCGCGGTCTACATCGCCGAGGGGGAGAAGGGGGTGAACAGCCTCGTTGGCCTCGGCCTGGACGCGACCTGTTCGCCTGGAGGCGCTGGAAAGTGGCGCCTCGAATACAATCGGCACTTCGCCGGCGCCGATGTGGTGATCCTGCCCGACAACGATCCCCAAGCCACGGACCCCAACGGCGCGCCACGATGGCACCCTGACGGCCGACCGGTACTGCCCGGCCAGGATCACGCGGCCGACGTCGCCAAGCACCTACGGGGCATCGCTACCAGGGTGCGCGTGGTCATGCTGCCAGGCCTGCCGATCAAAGGCGACGTGTTCGATTGGATCACGGCCGGGGGCACCGCTGCGCAGCTCGCCGAGCTGGCGGAGGGCGTGGCGCCGATCGCCGCCGAGGCCGCCGCGCCAAGCCAGGATCCGGCACCGGATCCAGCGCCGCAACTCGCGGCGGCTGCGCCCACCCCAGACGACCAGGCGGCCGCCCA
Organism: uncultured Acetobacteraceae bacterium; assembly: GCA_903839965.1. Taxonomy (GTDB): domain Bacteria; phylum Pseudomonadota; class Alphaproteobacteria; order Acetobacterales; family Acetobacteraceae; genus Rhodovastum. The sequence goes on from CAIMEK010000169.1 coordinate 7,631, forward strand.
AATCGCGGCCGTGGTGGCGGAACTGAACGCTCGCTACATGATGGTGAGCGAGGGCGGCCGGGCCACGATCTATGCGCCTGCGCACGATCCGGTTCTGAACCGGAGCTACTTCGATCGGATGTCAGCGACCGATCTGCGGCTGCTCTACCTCAATCGGACCGTGTTCGTCGGGAACGATGAGAAGGGAAACCCGATCATGAAGGCCGCCGCGGAGATCTGGCTCCGCCACAAGGACCGGCGACAGTTCATCGGCGGGGTGACCTTCGATCCGTCCGGGCAACGCGTCGGTCCCGACACGCTCAACCTATGGCGCGGCTTCGGTGTGAAACCTCAGTCCGGCAAGTGGGGCCGGCTCAAGCGGCACATATTCGACGTTATCTGCGGGAAGGACAGCGAGCGCTTCAGCTACCTCATGAACTGGATGTGTCGCATGGTGCAGCACCCAGCCCAGCAGGGCGAGGTTGCTGTCGTCATGCGCGGCGGAGAAGGCACCGGCAAAGGAACGCTCGCGCGGGCGCTGTGTTACATCATGGGCCAGCACGGCATGGCGATCAGCAACAGCAAGCATCTAACTGGAAACTTCAACGGACATCTCAGGGATTGCGTGTTCCTGTTCGCGGACGAGGCCTTCTATGCTGGCGACCCCAGCCACGTCGGGGTGTTGAAAAGCATCATCACCGAGCCGCATCTGACGATCGAAGCGAAGTACGCGAATGCCGTGCAGATGCCGAATTTCCTGCACCTGATGATGGCGTCCAACGAGGAATGGGTGGTGCCCGCGGCGCTCGATGCACGCCGGTTCCTCGTGTTGGAGGTATCCGAGGCACACGCGAACGACCATCCATGGTTCGCTGCGATCTGGCAGGAAATGGAGGCCGGCGGCTATGAGGCGATGCTGCAGGACCTCCTCAGTGCCGACCTGTCCGGTTTCAACGTGCGCAACTTCCCCCTCACGGAAGGGTTGCAGCGGCAGAAGCAGCTTACGCTCGGGACCTCTGAGGCGTGGTGGCTCGACGTACTGCATCGCGGCTACGTCTATCGCTCCAAGCTGGGCCTGGAGGCCTATTTCAGCGAGTGGCGCGAGGAAGAGACGACCGAAGTTCTGTTCGCCTCCTACAGCGACTTCGCTGCCGGCCGGCGTGAACGGCACCCGATGGCACGCGAGGCCTTCGGGCGCTTCTTGCTCCGGGTGGGCGCGAAAAGCATCCGTGTGCGCAACGCAGTGGTGGGCGAGCACATCGCCGACGTGGTGACCAACCAATACGGCGACACCAGCCGGAAGGCCGAGCTGATCCACAAAGTCGTCAGATCGACCGGCTACAGCATCGGCACGCTGGGGCTCGCTCGCGAAGCGTTCACCGCGGCCACCGGCCTTGCGCCGGACTGGCCAGATGACGACGCCGAACCGGTAACCTGCGAGGTCTGATCACCTCTGCCAGGCGCCTGTCCAGGGTAGAACCCTGGACACCCCGCCTTCTGTCCAGGGTTACCCCCTCTCGTAAGCTTCTGAAATCATTGTCCTGTCCAGGGTAACCAGGGTGTCCATGGCAGTTTCGACAAAAAACTTTTGAGCGTTGCGACGGCCGGCGGAAATCGCCCTCAGATCCGAGTGCCGATCATCTTGCAGCGGTGTCCGCTCTTAATACTTTTCTTCTACCCTGGACACCCTGGACACCCTGGACAAGCCATGAAATCCGCCAGGTTGCGCTGTCCAGGGTAGCCTCCTTGGTGGAGTGGTAACCCTGGACACCC
>CAIMEK010000170.1 GCA_903839965.1 uncultured Acetobacteraceae bacterium
ACCACCGCCTGGCTAACCCAGCACGACGGCGAAAGCAGGCCGTAAACTACCCCTTTCGGGGCTTATTTTAGTGCCTATGGGGCTTTGCCCTGCACCCCACCCGGCCCGGCACACGCCTTCGCGCGACGGCTTTGCCCGGGACCCACCAAGGGCCAATGGCCCTTGCAACCCGTTACTTACACGCCGTGCTCCGGGGAGGAGATGTTCTCGCCGGGCAGGATAATGTTGGCGCGCTGCTCGCGCAGCGTACGCTGCAGGGCGTCGATGTCGACCTGACGCGGCGGCCGGTTGGAACGCACCGACAGCGCCGCGGCGGTGCCGGCCGCCTGCCCGATCTGCATCGCCATCGGCTGGCTGCGCGTCCAGCCATCGGCTTCGTGCGTCGTCGAGATGCAGCGCCCCGCGACCAGGATGCCGTCGAGCCCGCTCGGCAGCAGCGAACCGTATGGAACCGAGAACTCGTTGAAGGGCAGCTCGATGCCCGCGACATAGGCGTCGTTCGCGGCCCCCTCGCCGCCGTCCGGGCTGTGGATCTCCACCCCGGGCACCATGTGCGCCTCAGCCGTCATGATCACATCGCGGAACCGCCGCGCGCTGCCGCAATCCTCGATGCCGAGCACATGGTCGCCAAGGATCCGCCGCGTCTCGCGCACGCCCATCATCACCGCCGTCTCCAGGATCACGGCGTCGGCGAAGCCCGGTATCTCCGCCTTCACGAAGGCGGCAATCTGCCGGATCTGCCGCATGCTTTCCTGCTGCGCCCGCGTCAGGTCCTCGGTCTTCGTGCCGTCCACGCCATAGACCCGGACGGTGTTGATGTAGAGGTTGCCGGTCTCCCCGGCGATGCCGTAGAGCCGCAGGTAGTGGATGTTCTTGTCCAGAACCCCACGGCTGTTGGCCGACCTGACGATATCGAAGAAGCCGTCCAGCCGGACGATCTTCTGCTCGATGTCGAGAATGTTGTGCCCGGGGTCCGGCGAGAAGTCCTGCGGATGCGCGTCGCGGTAGGCCTTGATCCGGGTGACATCGACCGGACCCATGCGAAACACGACGGACATCGGCCGCATCTTGGCGTCGGTCTCGCGCCCGAGCACGAACTTCGCGCCGGCGCCCGCCGCCACGTCGCCGTCGCCGCTCGCATCGATCACCACCTTCGCCAGGATCGCCTGCCGTCCCGACTTGTTCTCGATGACGACGCCCTTCACCACGCCGCCCTGGACGATCGTATCGACCGCCCAGGTGTAGAACAGCAGCCGCACGCCGGCCTGCTGCAGCTTCTCCAGCGCAACTTGCTTGAACGATTCCGGATCGAAGGGAATGACGGGCCCGCGCACGGCCCCCCCCCGATCGGCCATGCCGTCGATGAACTCACGGCATATGCCGTAGGTCTTGCTGTAGGGGATCGTGTAAAGGCACATCAGCGCCGCCGAGCCGGTGCCGCCCACGTAGCCGCCGACGTCAACGGCCAGCGTCCGCGCTCCGTTGCGCGCGGCCGCCAGCGCCGCCGCCGAGCCCGCCGTGCCCACGCCGATGACCAGTACGTCCACATCGTCGATCACCGGGATCTTTCGGCTCGGCTCGACGATGGTGCGTTCTCCGGCGCTCATCTCAAAGGTCAGCATGGCTGGGTTCTCCGTTTGTAGGTCGTCTCGTTCGTGGCGTGCGCTCGCTACTTCACGGCACCACGGGTGAGTCCCTGGATGAAGCGTGACTGCAACAGGATGAAGGCCACCACGGGCGGCACCAACGCCGCCACGGCCGCGGCCATCAGGCTCGCCCACTGAATGCCGCTCTGCGTGACGTAAAGGTAAAGCCCGCTCTGGATCAACCGCATGTTGTCGCTGATGGTCAGTGCGTAGGCAATCAGGAAGTCGTTCCACACGTAGATGAACACGAGAATGGCGACCGCGGCGATGCCGGGCTGCGTCAGCGGCAGCACAATGCGGTAGAAGGCGGCAATGCGCGTGCAGCCATCGACGTAGGCGGCCTCCTCGAGCTCGCGCGGCAGCGCGTCGAGGAAGCCGCGCATGACCCACACGGCGGTCGGGATCTGCCAGGCGGCGTAGACCAGCACCAGGCCGACATAGGTGTCGTAGAGCCCGAGGCGGCTCACCAGCAGGTAGATCGGCACCAGGACGCAGATGCCGGGGATCATGCCCATGCTCAGGATGAAGAACATCAGTGGCTGCTTGCCGCGGAACCGCCAGCGCGCCGCGGCGTAGCCCGCGTGCAACGACACTGCCAGCGTCAGCAGGATCGCGGCGACCGAGACGACGGCGCTGTTCAACATGTAGCGGCCGAAGTTCGTGCCCGTGAAGATGCGCGCGAAATTCATCAGCGTCGGCTGCTCCGGCCACCATGTCGGCGGATAGGCCTCGGCCACCGAGTTGTCCTTCAGCGCCGTGGAAATCCCCCACAGGATCGGCACCAGGGCAAAGCCGACCGCCAGGGCCAGGATGACCCAGACCACCACGCTGGCGGACCTGGAGCGTTTCATGTCGCCTCCGTGCCCTGGCGCAGCACCCGCAGGTAGGCGATGCTGAACACCAGGTTCAGCACCGCGACGATCACCCCCATCATCGATGCCAGGCCGAGGTTCTGGAACTGGAACGCTTCGTTGAAGATGCGCACGCTCAGTGTCTCGGTGGCGCCCGCCGGGCCGCCGCCGGTCAACACCACGATCATGGTGACCATGTTCAGGTTGTGCAGGGTCAGCATGATCAGCGCCACCGCCAGCGTGGGCCGCAGCGTCGGCAGGATGATGAAGCGCAGCCTGGCCCATCGGCCCGCGCCATCCAGTGCCGCCGCCTCGTAAAGCTCCTCCGGTATCGTCTGCAGCGCCGCCAGCAGCAGCACGAACGGCAATCCGTACGACTGCCAGACATTGGCAAGGACGGTCGCAGCCATGGCGGTGCCGACATTGTCGAACGCCGCGATGCGCAGATCGAACAGCCGCTCGGCGAGGTCGCTGATCGGCCCATAATCGGGATTGAGCAGCCAGCTCCAGAGCAGGCCGGCGATCGCCTGCGAAACGATCCAGGGCAGGATGAGCACCGTGCGGATGGCCGTGCGCATCGGCAGCGGACGGTTGAGCGCGAGCGCCAGCACCAGGCCGAACGGCAGCGTCAGCGCCAGCGACCCGGCGGCGAACATCAGCGAATGCCGGATGCTCTCCCAGCCGCGATCGACGCTGAAGAAGTGCCGGTAATTCTCCAGCCCGACGAAGGCCCCGAGCTCGGTGAAGCGGGTCGCGTAGAACGAACGGCGGACGGCGAAACCCAGCGGATAGACGGAGACGATCAGCAGAATGGCCACCGCCGGGACAAGAAACAGGTAGGGGGCCAGATTGGTCCGCCGTCGATGCCACGCCACCGCCTCCGCCGCGACGCCGGTCGGGCGGAGGCGGTCGCTTGCACGCGCGTCCATCACCCTTTCGTCGATTGCTTCCGCTCGTTGAACCTGGCGGCGGCCTGGTCGAGCGCCGCCTGCGGCAGGGCGCGGCCAGTCAGCATCTCCTCGTAGGCCAGGCCCAGGCTGTCGCCCATGTAGTCCGACAGCGTGCTCACCAGGAACGGCCGCCCCTTGGCGCGCACGTAGTCGCGCCACGAGACGAGTTCCGCCGCCGCCGGGGTGGCGAACCATGGATCGGCAAACACCGAGTTGCGAACCGGAAGATTGCCGCCGACCCTGGCACTGATCAACTGCGCTTCGGGCGAGGTCATGTGCTCGATGAAGCGCCAGGCCGCCTCGGGCTCCTTCGAGTCCTTGCTGATCGCCATGGTCTGGCCGGCGAGCAGCGCGTCCGGCGGGTACTGGCCGGCGTCGAGCGTCGGCAACGGAGCGGTCGCCAGGGTGTTGCCGATCGTCTTGCTGGCGCGGATGGAGTCGAACACCTGCGTGCCCTCGACCAGCATCGCGCAGGTACCGCCCTTCATCATGCTCCGCGAGTCCTCGACACCGACCACGCGATCCGGCATCACCTTGTCCTTGCGGGCCAGGTCCGTGAGCACGGTGGCCAGGCGAACGCCGATGGGGCTGTTCACCGCCGCGGTGCCATCCGGCTTGAAAAAGTCGCCGCCGGCAGCCCAGTACTCGGTTTGCAGCATCTTCACGTTGGCGGCCGCGTCCTTACGCGACAGCGCCCACACCAGGCCCCACACATGCGGCTGCTGGAGCCTGTGGGCAACCTCGACCAGTTCCTCCCAGCTGCGCGGCGGGCTCTTGATCCCGGCCGCGGCGAACAGGTCACGCCGGTACAGCAGCATGCCCTCGACGCGATGCTCGGAGGGCAACGACCAGACATGGCCGTCGTAGCGCATCTTGGCAATCGGCTCGAGAAAGTCGCCCTGGGCGGCCGGCGGCAACGCGTCGACGAAACGGTCGATCGGCACGATGGCGCCGGCATCCACGGCCTGCGGGATGCGGCTCGAATGCACCAGCGCGATGTCGGGCGCCTGCCCGGCGGCGGCCGAGGTAACCAGCATCGGCACCACTTTCGACCAATGCACGACTTCGAGGCTGATGGCCACGTCCGGGTACTTGGCCGTGAAGCCCGCGATCATCTGCGCCTGCGCCAGCGAGCGCGGGTCCTCCGACGCCGGATCCAGGAACGACCAGTAGCGCAACGTTATTTTGGCGCCCGCCGCGTCGGCCCGCGAGGAGATGATCGCGGGCGCGGCGAGCAGCGGCAGCACACCTGCGAGGAAGCCGCGACGCCCGGTGGCCGGGCCGGCCAGGTCCTGGTTTGGATGTTTCCCGGCTTTTCCCATCGCGGTTCCTCCAACGTCATGTAGTTTTTGGAATCACCGAAAAATTATATAGAAGCCGAAGGAAAGTCAACGAGTTGCGCGCGTTCGTCCCCCGTCGCCACCCCACCGCGCCGGCATCACCTGGCCGGTGCGTTCAGAAACGCCTCGAACGCCGCTTTGTAGTCGGCGTGCCAGCGCGACAACGCCGGGCGGCCCAGGATAAGGTCCTGCGCGGCCCACAGGATCCGCCGGTTGTCGATCTCGCGCGTCACTTCGTTGTCCGGACAGAGGATGTAGAACTCGTCCTGGTTTATCGCGTCCACCAGCATGTCCACCACCTGGTCCGGCAGCCACGCGCCGGGCGGCTTCTCGGTGCGGCCGCGCCGGGTCATTTCGGTAAACGTCGAGCCGGGAACCAGCAGGTGCGCACTGATGCGCCCGCCTTCCTCGTTGCGCAGCGCATGCGCGAGCGCCTCCGTGAGCACCTTCACCCCGGCCTTGCTGACATTGTAGGCGGCATCGCCCGGCGGACATGTGATGCCCTGCTTGGAGCCGGTGTTGACGACGGCGCAGGGGGTGCGCTGCGCGAGCATGGCGGGAACGAATGTCTGCACGCCGTTGATGACGCCCCACAGATTGACCTCCAGCACCCGGCGCCAGCGGTCGATGTGCTCCCACGGCCCGCCGCCCGGCGCCGTGCCGGCATTGTTCATCAGCACGCCCACTTCGCCGAACGCGCCGTACACGGCCTGCTTCAGGGCCTCCACCTGCTCGAGCTTGCTGACATCGGTGGGCACGGCAAGCACGGAATCGCGACCGCCCGGCGCGGCCACGGCAACCTCCGCAGCGGCACGTTCGAGCGCATCGGCGGACCAGTCCGCGAGGCATACCCTGAGGCCCATCGCGGCGAATCGCCTGGCACTCGCCAGGCCGATGCCGTTGGCGGCACCGGTAATGACGGCCACGCGGCCGGCGGCCAGGGCGGGGTGGAGGCTCATCG
>CAIMEK010000171.1 GCA_903839965.1 uncultured Acetobacteraceae bacterium
AGCCGATCGCTGCCCGGCTGACGTTTTCCTCCTATTCCAGCGCGGTGACGCCCGACGGCGTGCTGGCCTATGCCTTCCGCGCCCGGCTCGACGAGGGCCAGCCGCCGCAGCGCCTCGGCCTGCGCGGCACGGCGAAAATCTACGGCGAACGGCGGCCGCTGGCCCTGTGGTTGCTGCGCCGGCCCCTGGCGGCGTTGCGGCAATGGCTGGCGCTCTGACCGAAATACCGCTGCCACCGCTGCGCGAGGACCTGCGCTTGCTGCCGGGGCCGCGCAGTCGCGACGGCGCGCCGACCTGGACCGTGCACGACCCCGCGCGCCACCGCTTCCTGCGGCTGGGCTGGCTGGAATTCGAAATCCTGACGCGCTGGGCGCTCGGGCGCAGCGACCGGGTGGCGCAAGCGGTGGCGACGGAAACCGTTATCCGCGCCGACGAGGGCGATGTGCTGCAGATGCTGGCCTTCGCCGACCGTGCCGGACTGCTGCAACCCCTCGGCGAGGCGGGCGCGAAACGACTCAGACTGGAGGCCGAACGCCGCCGCCTGTCGGCGGCGATGTGGCTGCTGAAGAATTACCTTTTTTTGCGTGTCCGGCTGCTGAATCCGGATCGCGCGCTGGCGGCGCTGCTGCGGCTGCTCGGCTTCGTGTTCACCCGCGGCTTCGTGGCGGCGGTGGCGCTCGCGGCGGTGCTGGCCGGGTTCCTGGTGTGGCGCCAGTGGCCGGCCTACACGCACAACTTCATGTACCTGTTCACCCTGCAGGGGGCGGCACTGGCCGCGCTGGCGCTGAGCTTCGCCAAGGTGGTGCACGAGCTCGGCCACGGGCTGACGGCCCGGCATTTCGGCTGCCGGGTGCCGGCGATGGGCGTGGGATTGCTGGTACTGTGGCCGGTGTTGTGGACCGACACCACCGATGCCTGGCGGCTGACCGATCGCCGCCAGCGCATGCTGATCGACGCCGCCGGCATGGCGGCGGAAATCGTGTTGGCGGTGGCGGCCACGCTGGCCTGGTGCGTGCTGGCGGACGGTCCGCTGCGCAGCGGCGCTTTCCTGCTGTCCAGTTCCACCTGGATCCTGACCATCGTGGTCAACGTCAACCCGATGATGCGCTTCGACGGGTACTACCTGTTGTCCGACCTGCTGGACGTGCCGAACCTGCAGGATCGCGGTTTCGCGCTGACCCGCTGGCGGTTGCGCGAGCTGCTGTTCGGCCTGGGCGATCCGCCGCCGGAACGCTTTCCGCCGCGATTGGCGGCGGTGGTGCTGGTGTACGGCACGTGCACGCTGATCTACCGGTTCGTGCTGTTCATGGGCATCGCGCTGCTGGTCTATCACCTTGCCTTCAAGGCACTGGGGCTGTTGCTGATGATCGTCGAGGTGGGATGGTTCGTGGCCCGGCCGATCTGCGGCGAGCTGCGCGTGTGGGCACGACGGACGGGCGGCATGCGGGTCAACCGGCACACCCTGGCGACGGCGGTGGGGTTGGCGGCGTTGCTGGCGGCGCTGCTGCTGCCCTGGCACACGCAGGTCTCGGCGCCGGCGCTGCTGCGCGCCGGCCGGCAGGCGGTGCTGGCGACTGGCGAGCGCGGCCGGCTGGTGCGCCTGGTGCCGCAGGGGCAGACGGTGGCCGAGGGCGCGGTGGTGGCGGAACTCGACTCGCCGCAAGTCACCTATGGGCGCCGCGCCGCGCTGCTGCGCATCGCCGGGCTGCGCGAGGAGATTGCCGGGGCGGCGTTCGACCCGGACCGCAGCGGTGGGCTGGAAGTGTCCTGGCGCGAATTGGAGGACGCGGTGGCGAAGCTGCGCGCGTTCGAGGCGCAGGAGGCGGCGTTGCAGGTGCGCGCGCCGTTCGCCGGCGAAGTGCTCGACATTCCGCCCGATCTTCGCCCCGGCACCTGGCTGCCGCGGCGCGAACGGCTCGGCCTGCTGGTGGAGCGCTCGCGCGGGCTGGCGGAAGCCTATGTGGAGGAGACCGACATCGCCCGCGTGCACGTGGGCGCGCCGGCAACGTTCGTGCCCGACGGCGGCGCCGCCGCGATAGCGATGACGGTGGCGGAGATCGGGCCCGCCGCGATCAAGGCATTAGATAGCCCGGACCTGGCATCGCTGCACGGCGGTGGCGTGGCGGTGCGCAAGGATGCATCCGGGGCGCTGGTGCCGCAGATCGCGGTTTACCGGGTGGTACTGCGGCCGGTGGAAACAGACGCGCGGGTGGCGGTGCGCCAGCGTGGGGCGGTGGCGATCGAGGGCGACCGGGTGAGCCTGCTCGGCCGTATCGCCCGCCGGGCGGCGGCACTGTTGGTGCGGGAGAGCGGGCTGTAGTCGGCGCCGTTCGTTATGAAAACGGTATGATAAGGCTGCCGAACAGCATCGGCCGGTAGTTCATGGCCTCGTCTTCCTGCATCCGCGCCAGTGTGCGCTGCAGGGTACCGTCGCTGCCTGAACGCAGCAGCCACCACAGGTACTCCAGGCAGAGCGGATAGAAGCCGGCGGTGGTGATGAACAGCTTGTTGCCGCAATGCGCGAATGGCTGCAGACCGCCGCTGTCCTCACTGATGAAAAAGCGGTAGATGCCCTCCGCCACGCCGGGCGTGCGCGGATTGAAGGCGTCGTCGGCGGCAATGATGCCGGCCTCCCCGAGGCATTGGCGGGCCAGCACGAGGTCGTGGTGGACCGCCTCCACGTCGTGCCCCGCGTCGATACTGATGAAGCGAAAACCTTGCGGGCTCAGCAGCCGCAAGGTCGCCACGCTCACCGCGCTGGTATAGCCGGCGATGATGGTGGGGCGCACCAGCCCCCCCGTCACTTCCAGCACGGCATCTTCGATCCGGGCGATGGCATCGGCACGCCATTCATCGGCCAGCAGTTCCCCCAGCTTGGCCAGAAGCGCATCCACTCCGACGATCGGTTCGCCGCGCCGGCCGAACAGCGCCGCCAGCAAACCGAGGTACTTGCCCTTGTAAACGCCGAGTTCGAGCGCGCCGCCGCGAACACCGAGCCCCTCCTGCAAGGCGGCGAGCCGTCGCGTCAGTTCCGCCGCATCGAAGGCCAGCCAGCCCGGAATGCCCTCGATCGCGGACCAATCGTAGGCCAGTGCGGGCAGTTCGGCGAACTCCGCCTCGGTCATGCGACGTATCATCGAGCGGGTCCGTTCACGTGCGGTTGGCCGCTTCGGCACCCAGCACGGCCGGCGCCTCGCGGGCTATCCAGGCGCGGAAACCGGCGGGGTCGAACGGATCCTGGAAATGCCTGACCAGGTCGGGCCGCTGGCGATACAGCACTCGCGCGGCATACGGGATTGGTGTGCCGTCGGCGAAGTTCGCATAATGCCAGTATCCCGGTGGAACTCCGGGCACGTCGTTGGCTGCGATCGCGCGCTTGTACCAATGCCAGACCTCCATGATCTCGAAATTCGCGCCGGCATAGCGTTCGGTCATGGTGTCGCCGATGCCGCCGATC
>CAIMEK010000172.1 GCA_903839965.1 uncultured Acetobacteraceae bacterium
AGCAGCCGCAGGCTTGGGATATGGAAAGTTGGGCCGGAGTTCGGCCCATCGGGGCCAGCCATCCGTCCTGGGACGTGTCGGGAAATCCAACCAACTGACAAGAAAGGATATTTCTTTTATCTCCGCGCCTATGGGGCAACGACCCTGCGACCGAACTGATCCGCGGCGGCAGCGTCATCGTCGGGCCGCTCGGAGACGTCCTAGCCGGCCCGGTCTATGGCCAGGAAGCCGTTATCGCCGCCGATATCGACCTGCTCGACGCCATCCGTGGCAAATACGACCTCGACGTCGCCGGCCACTATGCCCGCCCGGACATCTTCCACCTCTGCGTGGATACCTCCCCGCGCCACCCGGTCAGCTTCGCCGCTCCGGCCGAGGCCGCAGCCGGCGAGGCCGTCGACTGACTACACGGCCAGCACGGGGGGCGGGCAGGCGGCAATGAGCGCCGGCGTCACCCCGCGCGGACCGACCGTCAGCACCGCCCGCATCTCCGCCCGCTGCGCCGCCAGCGCGGCCTGCCAGGTTCCCGCCAGCACCGGGCGCACCGGCGCGTCCGCCATCGGCGCCGCGCCCTGCCAGCCCAGGTAGTCGGTCCATTGTTCGCGGCGATACCCGAGCCCCCGCGGCGCGCTGGCCATGCGCTGCAGGCGCAGCCGCAGACGGTCGGACACCGCCGACACCTGGGTCGACAGGCGCTCGCCGTTCGTCCCGTGCCAGGCCAGCACTTCGAGCGCCACCACCCGTCCGCCCGCCACCACGGCGAACAGGTCGCGCACCCCGTCGGCCACATCGGCCGCGAACGCCAGCACCGCCACCGGCATCCCGCCCAGCTTCACCGTCGCCAGCAGCCGCGCGCGCAGGTCCGGCACCTCGATCCCGGCCAGCGTCGTGCGCGCCTCCTCGATCACGTCGCCGGCGCGCGCCACGGCGCCCGGCCAACCCAGGAGGGAGACGCCAAGCAGGGTCCTGCGGGCGATCATGGCGACAGTCTGCGCCAGCGCGATTAATGCCGTGTTTGCGTTGTGTTCCACCATTCCCGCGCTGGAATATATCGTTTCCAACTTGTTGTTCACAAGAACGTGATCATTCCGCGAACAGATCCGCAACACCCGGCATGATGGTTGCGCTCCCGCCCCGCTTCCGACGGGGCCTGTCAATCGGCTCCGGCTCTGCTACATGCCGCGCCATGAGCGAACAGCGGAGCCTCTCCCGCGCGTGGTTGCGCGAGCAGTCCAAAGCCGGCCGTCGCGGCGCCCTGCCGGTGGCGCTGCTCGGCCTCGTCGGCTGCGCGCTGGCGATCGGCCAGGCCTGGTGCGCCGGCTTCGCCCTGCAGGCGGCGCTGCTGCCCGGCCCCGGCCCGCTCTGGTTGCTCGCTGGTTTCGCCGGCCTCGCCCTGCTGCGCGCCAGCCTGACCCTGCTCACCGAGCGCTTCGCCTTCGAGGCCGGCGCCATGGCCCGCCGCCGCCTGCGCACCGACGCGCTGACCCGCCTGCTCGCCGCCGGCCCGGCACTGCTGCGCGACCGCCACTCGGCGGACCTCACCAGCGTGGTGGTCGATCGCATCGAGGCGGTCGACGGCCTGTTCGCCCGCTGGATGCCCGCCGCCACGCTCGCCGGCGCCGCGCCGCTGCTGGTGCTGGCGGTGGTGCTGTTCGCCGACCCGCTCGCCGGCCTCGTGCTCGGCAGCTGCGGCCTGCTGGTGCCGCTCGCCATG
>CAIMEK010000173.1 GCA_903839965.1 uncultured Acetobacteraceae bacterium
CGGGCCGCACGCGGCGGCGGTGCAGCGCTCGCTGATCACGCTCAAGGCGCTGACCTACAGCCCGACCGGCGGCATCGTCGCCGCGCCCACCACCTCGCTGCCCGAGGCGCTCGGCGGCACCCGCAACTGGGACTACCGCTACTGTTGGCTGCGCGATGCCACGCTCACCCTGCTCGCGCTGATGGGCGGCGGCTATTTCGACGAGGCGCAGGCCTGGCGCGACTGGCTGCACCGCAGCGTCGCCGGCGCGCCGGAGCAGATCCAGATCATGTACGGGTTGGCCGGCGAGCGGCACCTGGTGGAATGGCAGTGCGGCTGGCTGCCGGGCTACCAGGGCGCGCGGCCCGTGCGCATCGGCAATGCCGCGCACGACCAGCTGCAGCTCGACGTCTACGGCGAGGTCGCCGACGCGCTGCACCAGGCGCGCGAGGGCGGGCTGGTCGCCGGGCCCGAAAGCTGGGAGGTGCAGCGCAAGCTCACCGAGCACCTGGAGAAAATCTGGGAGCGGCCGGACGAGGGCATCTGGGAGACCCGCGGCGGCCGCCAGCAGTTCACCCACTCCAAGGTGATGGCCTGGGTCGCCATCGACCGCGCCATTCGCAGCGCCGAGCAGTTCGCGCTCGTGGGTCCGCTCGACCGCTGGCGGGCGCTGCGCGCGGACATGCACGCCGCCATCTGCGCGCGCGGCTTCGACCGCAGCCGCAACAGTTTCGTGCAGCATTACGGCGGGCGCGAGCTCGACGCCTCGCTGCTGCTGATCCCGCTGGTCGGCTTCCTGCCGCCGACCGACCCGCGCGTGCGCGGCACGCTGGCCGCCATCGAGCGCGAGTTGCTGGTGGACGGGTTCGTGCAGCGCTACGACACCTCCGAGGGCGCCGACGGTCTGCCGCCGGGCGAGGGCGCCTTCCTGGCGTGCAGCTTCTGGCTGGCCGACAACTACGTGCTGCAGGGCCGCCACGAGGAGGCGCGCGCGCTGTTCGCGCGGCTGCTGTCGCTGCGCAACGATGTCGGCCTGCTGGCCGAGGAATACGACCCGCGGGCGCGCCGACAGGTCGGCAATTTCCCGCAGGCGTTCAGCCACATCGCCCTGATCAATACGGCGCTGAACCTCGCCGGCGCCCATCCGGCCGAAACGCGGCGGGGCTAGGGGAAGCCATATGGTTGGCCAGCATCCTGGCGTCGCGCAGCGCCTGCCCGAATACCGGATCCATCAGATCTTTCAGGTCAGCGTGCTGCTCAAGGGCGCGCACGCCGCGCTGGAATGCCTGAGCGGGGCCGTGCTCGCGCTGATCAGCACGAGCACGATCGTCAACCTTGTCAATGCGCTGACCCAGGAAGAACTGCTTGCGGACCCGAACGATTTCATCGCGACGCACCTGCTCGCCGCGGCGCAGAACCTGTCCGTGGCGACCAAGCATTTCTATGCGTTCTACCTGTTGAGCCACGGCGTGGTGAAATTGTTCCTGGTGGTCGGGTTACTCAAGGGCAAGCTCTGGGCCTATCCGGCCTCCCTGGTCGTCATGGGCCTGTTCATCCTCTACCAGCTCTATCGTTACAGCTATACGCACGGCGCCGGGCTGATCGTGCTGACGGTGTTCGATGTGTTCGTGGTGGGACTGGTTTGGCACGAATACAGCCTCATGCGGCGCCATTTGCCGACGAAGTAACGGCCGGGCTGGCGCTCCGCCGGCCCCTGCCGCACACTCCGCGCCTGTTTTGGCGGGTGAGCGTGCCGTGATCGTTTGTTTCGGCTCCATCAATCTCGACCTGATCTTTCCCCTGCCGGCGCTGCCGGCGCCCGGGCAGACCATCTGCGGTCCGGACCTGCTCATCGAGCCGGGGGGCAAAGGCGCCAACCAGGCGGTCGCCGCCGCGCGCGACGGGGCGCAGGTGGTGTTCGCCGGGGCGGTCGGGCGCGACCCGCTGGCCGAGGGCGCGCTCGCCCTGCTGCGCGCCAGCGGCATCGACCTCTCCCGCGTGCAACGCACCGAAGGCAACACCGGGTGCGCTGGCATCTGCGTCGATCCGGCCGGGCACAATTTCGTCGCGGTGGCCTCCGGCGCCAACCTCGCCGCCCGCCAGGACAGCCTGGAGGACGCGCTGCTGGGCCGCGGCACCACGGTGCTGCTGCAGAACGAGTGCGCCGCCGAACAGACCGCCGCCCTGATCGCCCGCGCGCGCGCCGCCGGCTGCCGGATTGTGCTGAACCTCGCCCCCGCCGGCCCGCTGCCGCAGGGCGCGCAGCGCGATGTCGACGTGCTGGTGGTGAACGAGGACGAGGCGGCCTGGCTCGCCACCCGCATGGCGAGCGGCAGCAACGCCGCCAGCCTGCACGCCGCGCTGGGGGTGGACGTGGTGGTGACGCTCGGCGAGCGCGGCCTGGAAGCCGACGCCCGCGCCGGGCATTTCCGCCTCGATGCCCGTGAGGTGGACGTGGTCGACACCACCGGGGCCGGCGACTGCTTCACCGGCGTGCTGGCGGCGGCGCTGGATCGCGGCTCCCCCTTCGAGGCGGCGCTGCGCCGCGCCAACGTGGCCGCCGGGCTGTGCTGCGGCCGCCGCGGCACCCAGGGCAGCATGCCGAGCGGGCCCGAAACGGAAGCCACCCTGGCCGAGTGATTGCACGATTTCGTGAGACTTCGGCCCCTCGCCAAGCTAGAACGCGGCGCGTCGAACCGCCGGGTGAACAGGCTCATGCGCTCCTTGCTGCTGTTGATGAACGCGCTGTCGGGCCACCTGACCGTGCGGTCGCGGCGGATTCTGCTGCTGGCCTGCGTGGCGGGGCTGACGCTGTTTGCGCGTTCCACCGCCGCCGCCTACCAGGGCGGCGATTGGACCGACATCACCGCCGGCTTCGTGCTGGTGCTGCTGTTCGCCGCCGGCGCGGCGCTGGCCTGCAGCGCGCAGGTCCGCCAGGATTAGCGTACTTACTCCGTCGTCAGACCCTGCACGCGGATCAGCCCGTCCGGCACCGGGTGGAAGCCCTTGAGCGCCGCGCTGTGGCCATAGATCCAGGCCAGGTTGAACAGCACCAGGAACGGCTTGTCGGCGTTCAGCACCTCGGCGACCCGGTGATACACCTCCGCGCGCTGGCCGGGGTCGGTGATGCCGCGGGCCTGCGCCAGCAGGTCGTTGAACGGCTTGCTCTCGTACTTGCCCCAGTTCTGGAAACTGTCGCCGCCCAGGTAGACGAACAGGTTGGCGTCCGGGTCGGCACGGCCGCTCCACACGTTGATGTGGCTCTGGTAGTCGCCGCGATTCATGGCGGCGATGTTGCTGTTCACCTCGCCGACGGCCACCCGGATCTTGAAGCCCGCGTCGGCGGCCATGGACTGGATGACCTCGGCCACCTGCTGGTCGCGCGGCGTGTTCGCCGCCATCACCTCGAAAGCCGGCTCGGTCACGCCGGCCTGCTTCAGCAGCGCCTTGGCGTGCTCCACGTCGCGCGCCGGCACCGGGATGGCCTTGTTGTTGTAGGGGCTGGTGGGCAACTCGGTCTGGGTGTTGACGGTGGCCAGCCCCTCCATGACCACCTGGTTGATCACGGCGCGGTCGAGCGATGCCTCCAGCGCCGCGCGCACGCGCGGATCGCGGGCCACCGGGTTGTCTGCGCGTGGGCCGTTGTGCAGGTTGAAGGTCAGCGCCATGTAGCCGAGCCCCGGCGTGCTCACCAGGCGCAGCTTCGGGTCGGCCTTTACCTTCGCGGCGTCCGGGGCGGCCATTTCCTCGATGATGTCGAGCTGGCCGGACTGCAGGTTGACCAGCCGCAGCGTGGTGTTGGCGATCGGGCGGAACACCACGCGGTCGAAATGGATGGCGGCACTGTTCCAGTAGCCGGCATAGCGGTCCAGCACCATGCGGTCCTGCGCCACCCGCTCGGTCAGCCGGAACGGGCCGGAACACACCGGCGCGGCGGCGAAGTCCTTGCCCAGCGCGGCCACCGCCTTCGGCGAGGCCATCATGCCGGCACGGTCGGCCAGCACCGCCACCAGCGGCGCATAGGGCTGCGACAGCACGATGCGCACCGTGCGCGGGTCCACCACTTCGACGGCCGAAACCGGGCGCAGCTCGGCGCGGCGGTTGGAGTCGGGCGCACCGCGGTAGCGGTCGAGGTTGGCGGCGACGGCCTGCGCATCCAGCTTCTCGCCGTCCTGGAAAGTGACGCCGTCGCGCAGCGTGAGGGTCAGCGCACGGTTGTCGGCCGACCACGTCCAGCCCGTGGCAAGCTGCGGGGCGAAGGTGAGGTTGTCGGTCAGGTCGATCAACTTGTCGCACATCGCGGCGAATACGATGCGGCCGGAGAACGAGCCGCCGAGCGCGGGGTCGAGCAGGTCAGGATCGTCCTGCATGCCGATCCTCAGCGTGCCCGCGGCCTGCGCGGTGGCGGCGCCGAACAGGAGGACGGCGGCGCCGAGCATGGCGCGCCGGCAGGCAGAACCTCGTCCGGTCATCGTGGCGTTCCTCGTTGCTGTCGGTTTCCAAAAGCGTAATGCCGATTGCACGCCCTGGTCCATAGCGGCATCGTCCGCCCCCCGAGGCCGCCAGGAAGGAACCCATCATGAGCCAGAGCAGCGCCACGCCGGCGAAGGAGGCGGCGGTTGCCGCGGTCATGGGCAGCGCCGCCTTTCGCGCCGCGGTCGCCACCCTGGCGCGCGACCACGACCGCACCGTGCAGGACCTCATCAGCCTCACTGAAATCCCCGCGCCGCCGTTCGCCGAGACCGTGCGCGCCCGCGCCTATCTCGACATGCTGCGCGCGCACGGGTTGCAGGACGTGGAGGAAGACGCCGTCGGCAACGTCATGGGGCTGCGCCGCGGCACCGGTAACGGCCCGCTGGTGGTGGTCGCCGCCCATCTCGACACGGTGTTCCCCGCCGGCACCGACGTAACCGTGCGCCGCGAGGGAACCAAACTGTTCGCGCCGGGCGTGGGCGACGACACCAGCGGCCTGGCCACCCTGCTGGCCTTCATCCGCGCGCTGGACGCCGCCGGCGCGCGCACCCGCAGCGACATCCTGTTCGTCGGCAACGTGGGCGAGGAAGGGCTCGGCGACCTGCGCGGCACGCGCCACCTGTTCCGTGAGGGCAAGTACCGGGACCGCATCAGCGCCTTCATTACCGTGGACAGCCCGGACATGGACGGCATCGTGGTCGGCGGCATCGGCTCCAAACGCTACCGCGTGACCTTCCGCGGCCCGGGCGGGCACAGCTACGGCGCGTTCGGCCTGGTCAGCCCGCTATACGCCATGGCGCAGGCCATCCTGGAACTGTCGCGCATCGCGGTGCCGGCCGATCCCCGCACCACCTTCAGCGCCAGCGTGGTGGGCGGCGGCACCTCGGTGAATTCGATTCCCAACGAGGCCTGGGTGCAGATCGACCTGCGCTCCAAGGCGCCCTCCGAACTCGACCGGCTCGAGCGGCGCTTCCTGCGCATCGTCGAGGACGCGGTGCAGGCGGAGAACCATGCGCGCTCCGTGCACGAGGGGCCGGTGACCGCCGAGGCCACCCTGATCGGCGACCGCCCGGCCGGCGCCAGCGACCTCGCCAGCGACCTGGTGCGCTACGCCACCGACGCGCTGGCGGCGCACGGCTTCGAGTCGCGGCAGACCTACTCCTCCACCGATGCCAATATCCCGATGAGCCTGGGCATCCCGGCGGTGAAGATCGGCTCCGGCGGCACCAGCGGACGCGGCCATTCGCTGGAGGAATGGATGGACGTGGAGCCCGCCACCGCCGTGCGCGGCAGGTCCGCCGGCCTGGCGGCCCTCCTGGCGATCGCGGGCATGGAGGAGGCCTGATGCCGTCGCTGCAGGCCCGCGATGGCCTGAACATCCTGTCGATTCAGTCCTGGGTTTCCTACGGACATGTGGGCAATGCCGCTGCCGTGTTTGCGTTGCAGCGGCTGGGAGCCGAGGTTTGGGCGGTCAACACCGTGCAGTTCTCCAACCACACCGGCTACGGTGCCTGGACCGGGCAGGTGTTCACCGGCGAGCAGGTGTCGGCGCTGATCGACGGCATCGCGGCGCGCGGGGCGTTGGGGCGGTGCGATGCGGTGCTGTCGGGCTACATGGGCGACGCCGGCATCGGCGAGGCCATCGTGGCCGCGCAGGCGCGGGTGCGGGCGGTGAACCCGGCCGTTGTCTATTGCTGCGATCCGGTGATCGGCGACGAGGGGCGGGGCGTGTTCGTCCGCCCCGGCATTGCCGAGTTCATGCGCGACCGTGCGGTGCCGGCGGCCGACCTCACCACGCCCAACCTGTTCGAGCTGGAGCACCTGACCGGGCAGGGCGCGCGCACGCTGGAGGCGGCCAGGCAGGCGGTGGTGCGGCTGCAAGGCAGCATGCGCAGCGGCGGTTTGCGCAGTGTGCTGGTGACCAGCCTGCGCACCGACGCGACGCCGGACGATGCGATCGACATGCTGGTGGCCGAGGCCGGGGCGTTCCATCTGTTGCGCACGCCGCTGTTGCCGCTGAGCGTGAACGGCGCCGGCGATGCGCTGGCGGCGCTCTATCTTTACCACCGGATGGCGAGCGGCAGCGCCGCGGCCGCGTTGTCGGCGGCCGGGTCGTCGATTTACGGCCTGTTGCGGCGGACGGCGGCGTGCGGGTCGCGCGAGATCCAGCTGGTGGCGGGGCAGGAGGAGTTCGTGCGGCCGTCGGAGCGGTACCAGGCGGTCGCGGTCTGAGGGTGCGGCTGCCTTTCTGCTGCCGGCTTCTCACGCAACACTCCGCGCACTGATACGGGAGTTTCCATGGCCGGCGCATGCGTATCCTGACCGTCTATATACGTGCGCTGGCCGGCCTGGGCCGCGACCGCCGGCTCGCGGCGCTGCTGGCGTTCGGCAACCTTGTTGTCGCCGGGCTGCAATTCGTCGATCCCGTGCTGTTCGGCCGGGTCATCCAGATGCTCGCCGACAGCGACCGGCTCGGCACCGCGGAGCTGTGGAGCCGGGCCGCCGCCCTGCTCGGGCTGTGGGCCGCGGTGGGCGTGGGCGGCATCGTCGCCAACATCGCCACCGCCTTGCAGGCCGAACGCCTGGCCCATCGCCACCGGCTGGAGGCGATGCGCCGGTTCTTCGAGCATGTGCTGTCGCTGCCGCTCGCCTTCCACGGCGAGGCGCATTCGGGCCGGATGATGAAGATCATGCTGTCCGGCGCGGACGCCGTGTTCTGGCTCTGGCTCACCTTCTTTCGCGACCAGTTCTCCGTCGTCATCGGCGTGCTGGCGTTGCTGCCGCTGACGCTGATGATGAACTGGCGCCTGGCGATCGCGCTGGTGGTGCTGGTGGTGCTGTTCTGCGCCATGACCGCGCTGGTCATCCGCCACACCGAGGGCGGGCAGATGCGCGCGCAGAGCTACCAGATCCAGCTCGCCAGCACGGCGCAGGACGCGTTGGCCAATGTCGTGCTGGTGCAGTCCTTCACCCGGCTTGCCGCCGAGACCCGGCTGTTCGGCGACATCATGCACCAGGTCATCGCGCATCAGTTTCCGGTGCTGAACTGGTGGGCGGTGTTCAACGTGATGACCCGCGCCGCCAGCACCATCTCGGTGATTTCCATCGTCGTGCTGGGCACCGTGCTGCATGCGCGCGGACAGGCCAGCGTGGGCGAGATCGTCACCTTCATGGGGTTCGCCGGGCTGCTGATCGGCCGGCTCGACGGCACCATGAGCTTCGTCACGCGGCTGTTCTACGAGGTGCCGGCGCTGCGCGAGTATTTCGCCGTGCTCGATACCCGCTCCTCGGTGCCCGAGAAGCCCGACGCGCAGCCGCTCGCCCTGGCGCAGGACGGCACGGCGGGCACGGTGGCCTTCGAGGACGTCTCGTTCGGCTATCCCGGCGGCCCGCTGGTGCTCGCCGGGGTGTCCTTCACGGTGCCTCCGGGCATGGTGGTGGCACTGGTCGGGCAGACCGGGGCCGGCAAGTCGACGGTGATAAACCTCTTGCAGCGCCTGTGGGACCCCACCGAGGGGCGGGTGCTGATCGCCGGACAGGATTTGCGCGACCTCACCCTGGAGAGCCTGCGGCGATCGGTGGGCGTGGTGTTCCAGGAGAGCATGCTGCTCAACCGCTCGATCCGCGACAACCTGCTGATCGGCAAGCCCGACGCGACCCCGGCGGAGCTGGAGCGCGCTTGCCAGTTGGCCGACGCGCATGAATTCATCGTGCGCCAGTCGGCCGGCTACGACACCCTGGTGGGCGAGCGGGGCGCCACGCTTTCCGGCGGGCAGCGCC
>CAIMEK010000174.1 GCA_903839965.1 uncultured Acetobacteraceae bacterium
GGACGTTCACTTGTCTCATGCTTGTTGCATCCGGCCGCAGGCCGGCGGCTTCACTGAACCCTGAACCCCTCTCCCGCCAATCCACCCCATGATGCCAACCAACCACCACGCGGAACACCACTTCACTTCCAGCGATGTCGTCCGCGATGTCGTCATCGGTATGTCCGACGGCCTGACCGTGCCCTTCGCCCTCGCCGCCGGTCTCTCGGGAGCGGCCGTCGGCACGCGCATCGTGGTCACGGCCGGCCTGGCTGAAATCGCCGCCGGCGCCGTCGCCATGGGCTTGGGCGGCTTCCTGGCTGCGCGCAGCGATGCGGAACATTACGCCAGCGAGCGCCGGCGCGAGGATGAGGAAACGCGCGTCGTGCCCGAGACCGAGGCCGCCGAGATCACGGAAATCTTCGAACAGTACGGCATCGCCCCTGACGCCTGCGCGCCGGTGGTGGCGGCGCTGCGGCGCAATCCGAAGGCCTGGGTCGACTTCATGATGCGCTTCGAACTCGGGCTCGAGAAGCCTGATCCCAACCGCGCGCGCCGCAGCGCCCTGACCATCGGCGGTTCGTACGTCGCGGGCGGCATCATCCCACTCCTGCCCTACATGCTCTGGCCGGCGCTGGGCACGGCCTTGCGCGTCTCCATCGGCGTCACCCTGCTCGCCCTCTTTGTCTTCGGCGGTGTCAAAGGCCGCTTCACCGGTTCGCGGCCGCTGCGCAGCGCGCTCCAGACCACCGTCATCGGCGGCCTGGCCGCAGCCGCGGCCTTCCTGCTGGCCTTCGCCATCCGCTAGACGGGCAGAACCACATTGCCTGTCCCCGCCGGCGCGCGCTATGATGCCGTCCATGCAGACGTTGCGTGTCCTGACCGCCGGCGAATCGCACGGCCCCGCGCTGACCGCCATCCTGGAGGGTCTGCCCGCCGGCTTGCCCCTGGCCGCCGCGGCCATCGATGCCGATCTGGCCCGCCGCCAGAAGGGCGCAGGCGCCGGCAAACGCATGTCCATCGAACAGGACCGCATCCAGATCCTGAGCGGCGTGCTCGAGGGACGCACCACCGGCGCTCCCGTCACACTCTCGATTGTCAACCGCGACCACACCGCATGGCAGGGCCGGGCTGTACCGGCCTACGCGATCCCCCGCCCCGGGCATGCCGATCTCGCGGCCGCCGTGAAGTACGGCTATGACGACCTGCGCCCGGCGCTCGAACGCGCATCCGCGCGCGAGACGGCCGCCCGCGTCGCCGTGGGCGCCGTCTGCCGCGCCTACCTGCACGCCTTCGGCATCACCGTCGGCGGCTATGTTGTGGCCCTCGGCGGCGTGACCGCCGAAGTCAGGAAGACGCTGCTGCCGCAGCGCATGGCGCTTGCGCGCGACAACGACCTCGCCTGCCCCGATGCCGACGCCATGGCGTCCATGCGCGCCGCCATCCAGGCGGCGACCGAGAACGGCACCACGCTGGGCGGCATCATCGAGGTCGTCGCCACCGATGTGCCCGTCGGCCTGGGCTCGCACGTGCAGTGGGACCGCCGGCTGACGGCCCGGATCGGCGCGGCCTGCCTGAGCCTGAACGCCGTCAAGGGCGTGGAGATCGGCGACGGTTTCGCCCTGACGGCGCTGACCGGCAACCAGGCGCAGGATCCGATCCGCCTGGCGGACGGCCGGCTCGTGCGTCCTTCGAATCACTGCGGCGGCATCGAGGGCGGCATCTCAAACGGCCAGCCCATCCTGGTGCGCGTGGCCTTCAAGCCCATCGCCTCGACCCGCCAGGCCCAGCCATCGGTCGACCTGGCGTCCGGCGCCGAAACGCCCACGTGCTATGAACGGTCGGACACCTGCCCCGTGCCACGCGCCGTGCCGGTCGTCGAGGCCGTGTTGGCCTTCGTCCTGGCCGATGCCCTGCAGGAGAAACTGGGAGGCGACAGCCTGGCGGAACAGCAGGTCCGCTTCGCCCAGTTGCGGCAGGCACGGACGGAAGAGCTGCGCCTGACCGGTCAGCCGCATGTGTTCTGGCCGGCTTAGGCCTGGCGCCGCCGTGATGCGCGCTTGGCGCGGGGCGCCTCGGGCGCCGTCTCGAAGGGCTTGCCGAAGGTCTCGAAGAAGTCGTAGCCGTGCGCGAAGTCCTTGCGGTCGTCCTGTTCGGTCTTGCCGAAGGTGCCCGTCTCA
>CAIMEK010000175.1 GCA_903839965.1 uncultured Acetobacteraceae bacterium
AACCCGAAATGCAGCATGCCGAGCCCGCCGAGCTTGACATACACGTTCGGACACGACGCAAGTTCCCGCATGTACTTCGCCCACACCGCCATGTACTCCGCGCGGTGCCCGGCATAGGGCCCGACGCAGATCGGGCCACCGCAATGGTTCAGCACAATCGTGGTGTCGGGCAGGGCGCGCGCCAGATCGGTCAGTTCGGGGATTTGCGTGAAATAGATCCAGACATCGAAGGCGAGCCCGAGTTCACCGAGTTGCGCCACGCCTGCGCGGAAGGTTGTATCCTGCATTCGTCCGGGTGCCACTTTGGCAGTGACGTAGCGGTTGATTTCCTCGTGCGGATCCCACGGCATGCTGAAACGAACGCCGCGCACGAGGCCGGCCCCGGCGGCGATTTCGGCCTCAAGCACCGGGCGCACGCGCGCCCCCAGAGTGAGGTCCGCACGTGCCACTATTGCCGCCGCAACCTGCGTTGGACCGTAGTTCCCCGATGCGCTCATGGCGGCGAGGCCACGCACGAACTCGACCTCGCCAACCGGACGCATCTCCTCCGGTCCGGTCGCGCGATACATCGCGTGACATTCCTCGAACACGGTTTTGACGATTTTGTGGCCGGCGGAGAGATCAGCCATCAATTCGTCAAACAAATAGCGCCCACGCGCCGAATCCCAGAAATGGTGGTGCGAGTCGACGATGGGCAATTCGGGCTCCAGAACTTCTTCCGGCTGCTGCAGAGCCAGCCAGGAGCCAAGCGCTTCGGGATTGCGGTAGTCACCGGCACGATAAACGTAAGCCATTTTTTCCTCCCAAGACCGGGCCAGGCTTAGGGACCATTCGAGAGAGCAGCGTCATTGCGCCACGCCCTGCGCTGGCCGCCTCAATCCAACGACATGGCGCGAATGGCGGCAGTGTCGGCCTTGCCGCCGGCAATGACATAGCGAACGTCTATGCCACAGGTCAGGTAGCGAAAACCGAGCCGCAGCAAGTCGGCTTGCAGCCCGGGCTTGCCACTGGTGGCGCCGATTCCCAGCGACAACCCGTTCGCCTTTGCCGCGGCCGCAACCCGTGCGTAGGCGTCGCGCAGGCGCGGATGCTCGACCTGCCCGGGCAGGCCCAACTCCACGCTCAGATCGTTTGCGCCGATGTGCAGCGTATCGATTCCCGCGACCGCCGCGATGGCCTCGACATTGGCCAACCCTTCCTCGGTTTCGATCATCGGCATCACCAGGGTCTCGCGGTTGATCTCCTCATTGATTTCGGCCTGCGACATGGCCTTGTAGCCGAGCGAGGGCAACGTGCCGGCGGCCGAACGGCGGCCGAACGGCTTGAACAAGGCTGCCGCAACAATGGCGCGGGCTTCCTCGGCCGTATTGACGTGCGCCACCATGATGCCCTGCGCACCCATATCGAGAACCCGGCTGATGTCGTGGCTGGCCAGGGAAGCGATGCGCACGATCGGCGTGATTTCCGCCCCCAGAGCACCGATGCAGATCCCGGCCGTCGTCTCCAGGTCGGTCGGGTTGTGTTCGAGGTCGACATAAATTGCGTCGAAGCCGCAACTCGCCGCGATCATGCCGACGTTCGGTGTCCGCATCTGGTTGATGCCCATGCACAGAACGGGCTCGTTGGCCCGCAGCTTCGCCTTCGCAAGGTTCTTGCCGATATCTCGCATGATCCAACTGCCTTGTTGCTATGGTTGTTGTTGCACGGTGGCGACAGGGCGACCAGGGAACCGACCACACCGGGTAAACGCAGTGGTCGCGCCTTCAGCAGGAAGCGGCTGCGCCGGTTCTGACGCAGCCGGTCGGCCCGTTTGGTCGGTTGCAGCCCGGGTAGTGGTCGTTTGCTTTCGACGCCGGGCGGTCAGGCCGACTGCCGGCCGATGGGCGGTTCGGCGGTCGTGCTGTCCGGCAGGACGATCCGTTGATTCGGAATCAGGAAGAGATACAGGCCGGCCGAAATCAGCGCGATCACCGCGCCGGCCCACAGGGCGGGAGCGAAACTTCCAGTTGCCTGCGCCACGAAACCGGTCACCGTCGGGGCCAT
This sequence comes from uncultured Acetobacteraceae bacterium, assembly GCA_903839965.1. GTDB lineage: Bacteria > Pseudomonadota > Alphaproteobacteria > Acetobacterales > Acetobacteraceae > Rhodovastum. The sequence continues at coordinate 2,044 of CAIMEK010000175.1, forward strand.
GGCGCCGCCCAGGTAACCGCCGAAATTCTGCAGCCCGCCAAGCGAGGCCGTGCAGTTGGGCGGGGCTGTATTGGCGGTTACGCCCCAGGACAGGCCGGTGGCGCCATGCCCGAAGAACAATGCGCCACAGATCGCGGACACCGCCGCAACATCCGACCCGGCCTCCGCTGCCATGGCTGTGCAAATGGCCGCCAACAGCATGCAGACAACAAGCGGAATCCGGCAACTGTTGATGGGCGATACGCCCCGCGCGATCAGTCGCTCGGACAGCCACCCGGCGCTGATCGTGCCGATGAACCCGAACACGAACGGAATCGCGGCTACAATGCCGGTCTTCGTCAGGCTCATATGGCGCTCGATTTCGAGATAGCCGGGCAACCATGCCAGATAAACCCACGAAAGATAGACGATGCCGGCGTAACCGCCTAGCAGCCCATACGTGGCCCTGAAGCCGAACAGGCGCTTCCAGTCGGCGAAATTGATGGCCGTACCGCGCCCGGCGACCTCCCCCTCTTCGGTGAGATACTCGGTTTCCTCGGCATCCATTTCGAACGACCGGACATCGCGGTAGAACATGAACCACACGACCGAGCCGAGAATGCCGACCACGCCCAGGATCACGAACATCCACCGCCAGCCGAAGGTGAGCATCAACCAGGTCAGCAACGGTGGTGCGATAACCGGCGCGATCGTAGCCGGCGATGCACAACAAATGGCCGTGGGAACGCTGCGGTCCCGCGCATTGTGCCACTCGCGGATCACCCGCAACGCGCTGGTGAAGGTCGGCGCCTCGCCGACGCCAAGGGCGACGCGGGCGACGACGAACTGCGTCATCGAGCCGACGAAGCCAACCGCCGCCTGGGCGATGGACCACGCAATCAGGGCCCAGCCGAGCAGGCGGCGCGGCCCGATCCGGTCGACAAGGGCGCCGCCCGGAAGCTGGCAGAACGCATAAGCCCATGCGAAGGCGGACAGCAACAACCCCATTTGTGCGAGCGACAACCCCATTTCGCCCCGTACCAGGGGATTGGCGATCGACAGTGCCGACCGGTCCAGGATGTTCACGACCCCGATGAACAGCAACACCGCCACCGTCTGCTTCTGCAAGCGTCGAATCCGCGGCGGAATTCTGAGATTGGCGTTCACGTTTGCTCTCCGATAGGACCCAAACGTCCCCAGATGATCGGCGCGTCCGACCATCTGGCTGGCACGCTAACCGTTTCGCCGTCGTTGTGCAATGATTCAGTCCACAACCGACGCCGGCAGTGTCGCCGACCGGTCGCAGACGACCGGGAATCGCGCGCCGAAACCGCGAGGCATTCGCCGGATACGACAACAAGACGGTGGGCTCCGGTCGCCCCAGGATCTATACGGCGCTCGTCACCCCACTGACCGGGCGCCACGCCGTGACTGCACGCGACATCCTTTCCGCCGCCATGGACCCCGTCAACGAGGCCGTGCGAGCGGCCATTCCGGGCGCCGCGCTTGGGGTTGTTACCCGCACGGGCGAGCGGGCCATACATGTCGCGGGCCTCGCCCAGCGCGAGCCCCACCCCGAACCCGTCAAGCTCGACACCTGGTTTGACCTCGCGTCGCTCACCAAGGTCCTGTTCACCACCCCTGCCATCCTTCGGCTCGTCGCCCAGGGACGCATCGCGCTCGACGACCCGTTGGTCGCAGCGATCCCGGACCTGCGGCAATACGACCAGGGCGCGCCGGAACGGCGGCTCACCTTCCGCCAGTGTCTCAGCCACGCCACCCATCTGCCCGCGGTTGAACCGCTCTATACGTATGGCCAAGATCCGGCCACGCTGCGCGCCTTCATCCTGCAACGCGTCTGGCAGACCGGACCGGCGGTCTATTCCGACATCAACTTCATTTTTCTCGGCATTGCCATCGAACGTCTTGCAGGCCGGCCCCTGGCCGAACACCCGCTCCCGGGCGGGCTGTCCTTTTGCCCCGATCCATCGGCATGCGCAGCCACCGAGCGATGCACCTGGCGCGGGCGCGTGCTGCGCGGCGAGGTGCATGACGAGAACGCTTTCGCCCTCGGCGGGGCGGCCGGCCATGCCGGGCTGTTCGGCACCATCGATGGCGTGCTCGACGCGGCACAGGCGCTGTTGCAGGACGCAGACCCGGCCCTCGCCGGCATCCGCCAGCGCCAGTCGGGCGACCGCACTCTGGGCTGGGAAGCGCGGCACGATGGCTGGTCCGGCGGCATGGCCTGTTCAGGACAAACCATCGGGCATACCGGCTTCACCGGCACGGGACTGTGGATCGACTTCGCCCGCGGAGTCGCCTGGGCGCTGTTGACCAATCGCGTGCACCCGACCCGGCATCGCGAAACGGGCATCGCCGATCTGCGCCGCCGCGTCGGCGACCTGGTCGTGGATGCGGCGCGATGAGGCTGGGTCGCGGGTGGCCTCTTTTGGCGGCGGTGTTGCTGGGTTTGCACGGTGCCGCCGCGGCCGCGTCGATCGACGACCTGCTGCGCGCTTATCCCGGCCTGCTGGCGGGGGTGGATGGCTCCGATCTGATCTGGCGCGACGGCACCCGAATGGCGCTCGGCGAGGCTCGGCCGGACCGCAGCCTGCAGGACCGACTTCGGCACGGCTCCATCCTCGACCAGATCAGCATGCCCTTTCCGGCCGGCGCGGCAATTCCGCCGGCCCCGCTGGAGGACCCGGGACGCATCCGCAACCGTGCCTTTTTCGACAAGATGTATGGCGATTGCCGTGCCGGCGAGGTCGCGCCGCGGCTGACGCGGATCATATGGTTACCGCGCACCTGGGGGCACGCCGTCAGCATCACCACGGTGAACGGCGTCGATCGCCAATTGGAGGCGATCTCCCGTGAACTCGACGAGCTGCCCGGCAGCGACCGCGGATTTCTCCATCCTTTAGGCGGCACCTATTCCTGTCGCGCAGTTGCCGACACCGGGGAGCCCAGCATGCATGGCTGGGGTGCCGCGATCGACATCAATCCCGCACGGTCGCAGTACTGGCACTGGCGCCGGTCGGCGGGCGCGCTGCCCGCTTATGCCAACACCGTTCCGCTGGAGATCGTGGCCGTGTTCGAGCGACACGGCTTCATTTGGGGCGGCCGATGGGCCCATTTCGATACCATGCATTTCGAGTACCGCCCCGAACTGCTCGGCCACGAACCGTCAGGAGAGGAATGAGCCGCCATCGCCTGCCAACTCCCGCCTGCGCAGCGGCTGACTTGGTCGTTGCGAAACGCGCGCGCTGTTATTAGTTTGGCGTCGGAAGATCCGGCGAAGACGCCGCGTATCCGAAGCATCAGGTGTTTCGCCGTGTCATGACCTTATTCCCAACCGCGTATCCGGGACTCAAGCCGTGCCCTGTTGGTGTGGCGTTGCTGATCATTGCGTTCCTGGCGGCGTGTACCGCCCCGCAAGACCAATCCGAACCCGGCACAGGCGAGACGGCCGCCGGTGCGGAGCCGGACCTGCATGCCGCGAATTTCATGCCCCGCTCCTATGAGCCGTTTTCGCGTCGCGAGGTCGTCGCGATCGCGCTCCGCGAATGGCGCGCCTTTGGCCAGCCCATCGACGACGAGCCGCCCAATGCGCGTTTGCCCCGTGCCCCCGAGGATAAGCCCGAGCGCCAGGCAGGAATGTGGGAGCGTGTTGGCGACTACTGGCGACTTGGGCAAGACCCGAACCGGCCCGAGACGGCGTGGACCGGCAAGCACGACGAGTATGGGCGCGAGTTTCCCGCCGCGAAGGACTATCGTTTCGCCTGGTCGGCGGCCTTTGTCTCGTACGTGATGCGCAGCGCAGGCGCCGGCACACGCTTCCCGTATGCCCCGTCCCACCACACATTCATCAATATCGCCCGGCAAATGTCGCTTGGCACGACCCAGGGATGGGCCCTTATGGCCGAACCGCCGGACGCGTATGCCCCGCAGCCCGGCGACTTGGTTTGTTTCTCCCACACCCGCACGCCGCTGCGCTTCGCGGACGTACCCAGGCGGCGGGCTTTCCCGGCCCATTGCGACATCGTGGTGGTGAACCAGGCAATGGTGATGACCGTGGTCGGCGGCAATGTGGACGACGCGGTAACGGAAAAGCACGTGCCGGTTACCGAAGACGGCAGGCTGTCGAACGCCGGGGCCGCACCGCTGGACTCGCGCTATCCCTGGTTCATCGTGCTGCGCGTCGACTACGGAGCAAGCGTCGCCGCATCGGTACCTTGACGTTGGCGGAGGAGCAGCACGGCGCCTGACGTACTTCGTTCCTGGCGGATCCGCTGCCGGTGCTCGGCGGGATGTCCGCGGATGCGAAGTCACGTATGGAGCGTCCTCGGAACCTCATGGCTCTGGTGGCACGCGTCCGGGCTGATGAAGCCCCGTGCCTCTCGATCAGCCAGGTCGTGCTGTATGTGTTGCGGAAGACCGGCACGGCCTGGCGCAGTTCCTCGATGGTCTCGAAGGTGTGGACCCAGAGGACGTTTTTTGCGGGTGCGGATGATCCGCTCGGCGCAGCCGTTTCCCTCGGGAGCGCGGACGAACGCCGGAGAGCTCTCGATGCCAGGGAGTTTTATTTCCCTCTGAAAATACGCCGACATGTATTGCGATCCATGGTCGTGGCGTACCGCGAGGCCCCGGGCGATGTCTTTGTCGAACCCACGCAGTGGCGTCTCATGCCCTGGCGGATTGGCTCGAGGACCTCGAAGCGAGTGGCCCGCGCGTGAACGTGGATGCCGACGCATTCGCCGGAACAATGGTCCACCGCGACGAACACGGCGGCCTGGCCTTCGCAGGTGAAGGTTGTGGTCAGGTCAGTGCCCCACATTGTGTCCACGGTGTCGGGGATGATGGTGCCGTCGTGGTTGCGCGGTCGACGTGGTGAGCCAACCCGTCCTGGCGCGAGCAGGTCATTCTCCCGCACCAGCCGGAGCACCCGGCGCAATCCTCGAAAACCTGCATATTGTGAGACCGGTCACCCCTATCTCAGGCGAACATCTGCTCTAGGAAGGAGCGCGATATCCAAGCTGGACGGAGATTGCGTCGGCATACTGGACGACCAGCCTACCGGTGGCCGCAATCTTGTTGCGGGTCAGCCGCCTGGTCGGGCCACTGACACTGATCGACGCGAATACCCGGCCGTTCATGTTGCGGATCGGGGCGCCGACGCAGCGGATGCCAAGTGACAGCTCTTCGTTGTCCACCGCGTAGCCGCGCCTGCGGATGGCCGCCAGTTCGTCGCGCAGGGACTTGACGTCCGTGATCGTGTTGGGCGTGTACGAACGCAACCCGACCGCGATCACACGGGAGATCGTCGCCTCCGGCTGGAAGGCCAACGCCGCCTTGCCGGTGGCCGTGCAATGTGCCGGAGCCGCTTCCATCACCACGACCGTATTTGTCCGCTCCTGGCTGGGCTCGGTGCGGTTGATCAGCGTCGATTTGAGGCCGTCGAACACGCAAAGTTGGACCCGTTCGCCACTCACCACCGTCAGCGCCTCGACGAAGCTCTTGGCTTCGCGGTGCAGGGCCATGTTGGCCAGCACGGCGTTGCCCAGCTCGAAGAGTCTCAGACCGAGCCGGTACTGGTCCCGCTCGCGCTCCTGCTCGACAAAACCGATTTCTCGCAACGTTGCCATCACGCGATGCACGGTGGCGCGGGGGAGACCGGTCCGTTTCGCGACCTCAGCTACCGAAAGTTTACGCTCGAGCCTGGAGAAGCATTCGAGAACTGCGGACGCCTTCAGCAGACTCTTCACGAGTTCACCGGTTCGTTTTTCGCTGTTGTCTCCGGGTGCATCCATCCGTAAGTCAGAAGCCACTAACGCCCCCTCGGATCTCAGAAGCCCAATGCCCAGTGTCCGGGCAGACCATAGGACGGGCTTGCCGATACGGCAAATCCGTTCCAATATTGCTTATAAGGAACATTCATGCATTGCAGGCAAAAGCTCTTGCCCGGGCGCACGGTACCCTATTGACGTTCGGATATCGGAATACATCTCGCGTATGCAGGCGGGGTCATCGGCTGTGGTTGCGTCATGGGGCATGGAGGCCTGTTGGGGCGTTGCCACACGATGCGGGCACACCCATCGAGGCTCGACCCGGTCGCCGGGCAAAAAGAGTCTGCACGTACCGCAATTGTTCGTATTGTGGGCAACCAGAACATAATCCGGTCACCGGGGTTACGGGTCGACGGCTTTTGTGCCGATGGTCCGCAGTAGGGCGTCGCCAAAAGGAATGGTGGCATGCTTAAGTGACTAACTACGGAAGACCAGCTACGGGCGGCCCGCCCAGTCTTTATTGGCATAGTTGTAATTTATAGTTTGGTCGTAATGACTATTAAATATTATGATAGTTTCGCTTATGGCACCGCCGCTGTGCTTGTATTTTCAATGGTGCTCTTTCCATACTTATTGCCGCTCACCGGTCTTCGTGTTGCATGCGGCACGTTGACACTGTATTTTTTCATCCGGCCGGTGCAAGGAATATTTCTGGCCATCTCGGCGACACGATCAGTCGCAAGAAGATGCTGATCACCACGCTCGTCATGGTGGGCCCCAAGAACCGCTCGCCCCTGCTGGATCGGGAGCGGGTGTGACATTGCCGAGAGAAGACGCATGACACAGAACCTGTTCGATCAATCGCCCAAACCCGGCATGCTGCAGGGACTGCGGGTTGCCGAGACGACGGACGAACTTGGCGAATATTGCGGGCTGCTGCTGGCCGGCCTCGGTGCTGAGGTCATCAAGATCGAGGCCGCGGAAGGCTCGCCGACCCGGCGTATCGGGCCCTTCTATGAGGATGTCGCGGGACCGGAGCGCTCGCTGCTCTTTTGGGCCTACAATCGCGGGAAAAAATCCGTCCAGGTCACGACGAAGGAGTAATACTTGCGCCTTGTAGGCAGCGCCGACATCCTGCTTGACAGCACCGGCGGCGCTTTCGCTCGCACGCTTGGTGTCGATCCGACGACGCTAGGTGCACTCTTCCCGGCCTTGATCACCGCCGGGCTGACGCCCTTCGGCGATACCGGGCCGTGGAAAGACTGGAAGGCATCGGACCTTGTTCATCTGGCGCTCGGCGGTATCATGATGAGCTGCGGCTACGACATGACGCCCGATGGCCGCTACGACCTGCCGCCGATCGCGCCGCAAATATGGCATGCCTATCATATCGCTGGCGAGCAACTCGCCGTCGGCATCGCCGGGGCCCTGTTCCATCGCCAACAGACCGCCCAAGGCCAGGACGTGTCCTGTGCCGTCCACCAGGCGGTTTCGACGAACACCGAAATCGACAACATGACCTGGATCATGCGGCGGGCCCCCGTCTATCGGCAGACCGGACGGCATGCGGTCGAGCAGCCCACACATACGCCGAACATGAGCTACACCAAGGACGGACGTTGGGTGATGACCTGCTTCGTCTCACCGCTTGACAAAAACAAGCTGACGCCGTTCCTGGATGGCTACGGCATGGCGGCCGACCTGAAGCATGTCACCAGCGATGCCGACGTGGGCGCGCGGTATGTTCCGGGATCGGCCGGAGCGACCGAAGAAGCCGAACGCATGCAGGACGTAATCCAGCGCTTCGTTCGGGCGTTCTGCTACTCGGAGGTGCCATGGCGGAAGGCGCAGGAGGCGGGGCTGTTCTGGGCTCCGATCCGCAAGCCGCACGAGAACGCGGCGGACGAACACTGGCTCTCGCGCCGGACCTTCACTGACATTGAACATCCGGAGTTGGGCCGCAGCTTCCGCTCCCCGACCAGCAAGTGGTTGAGCACGGCCACCAGCTGGCAGCCCGGAACGCGCGCACCGCTTCTCGGCGAACACACCGATGCGGTACTGGCCGGCCCGGTGTGCGAACCCCGGATCGAGCCTCGCCTCCGCAGTCACGACCAGTCGTCGCTTTCGCTGCACGGCATGCCGTTCTCGCTCGCCGGCGTGCGGATCTTCGATTTTTCGTGGTTCCTTGCCTCCGCCGGCGGCACCAGGTTGCTCGCCTGGATGGGTGCGGAAAGCCTGAAAGTGGAGTGGAAGACTCATCCGGACACGCGCCTTGCCGCGATGGCGCCGATCGGCGGCCGGGTAGCGCGCGAAGCTGCCACGGCACCGCTCAAGGGTGTCAACGACTCCGACATGGGTGGCCAGTTCAACAACAAGAACGCGGGCAAGCGGGGCCTGTCGCTCAATGTCCACCATCCGAAAGGCTTCAAGATCGCCACGGATCTGATCCGGCAGTGTGACATTGTGGCGGAAGGCTTCTCGCCCGGCGTGCTCGAACGACTCGGTCTCGGCTATGATGTGCTGCGTTCGATCCGGCCAGACATCATCTACGTCCAGCAATCCGGGATGGGCGGCAGTGGAACTTACGGCCGGTTCCGTACCGTCGGCCCGATTGCCGCTTCCTTCGCCGGCGCGACCGACATGTCCGGCATTCCCGAGCCGGCCAATGCCCGCCGGCTGGGGCAATTCTTACCTGGACTGGTCCGGCGCCTATGGCTTCGCGCGCGCGACGATCGGCGCGCTGCTGCATCGCGAGCGTACCGGTGAGGGGCAAATGGTCGACTCCTCGCAGTGCGAGGCGGGCATCATCCAGACTGCCGTGGCGGTGCTGGACTGGTCCGCCAACGGTCGTGCCTGGTCCCGCTACGGCAATCGCTCGCCCTACAAGCCGGCCGCGCCGCACGGCGCCTACCGTTGCCGAGGCGAGGATCGCTGGCCCGCGATCGCCTGTTTCGGCGAAGCGGAATGGATTGCGTTCACGGAGGTGGCCGAGCTTCGCCAATTGCGGAGCGATCCGCGGTTTGCCACGCTGGCAAGCAGGCTGCAGCACCAGGATGCGCTGGACGAGGCCGTGACAACGTGGACGGCGACTGTCGACGCCAACGACGCGATGGCGCGGCTGCAGGCGGCCGGCGTCGCGGCTGGCGTCTGCCAGACCGCGGCCGAGCGGTGCGACACCGACCCGCAACTGCGCGCACTGAACTGGCTGACCGAGCTGAAGGGGAGTAAGATCGGTCGTTGGCCGGTGCCGGAATTCCCGGTGAAACTGAGTCGGACCCCGGCCTATGCCGGCGGCCCGATCGACCGCGGAGCGCCGTGCTATGGCGAGGACAACCGCTTCATCCTGCGCGAGATGCTCGGCTATTCGGAGGCAGAGATCGCGGCGCTGGCCGAGGAGGGTGTCATCTAGGACGACGAAGGTGCGGATTTTTCGCGTGATTGAGCTTCAAAAACAACCACAGGTGTCTTTTTATGACAAACACTGCGCGTAACACGCCGTTTGGACGAGTCCTGCCGCCTGATGAACGCTGGCTCGCGTTGGGGGAAGTCGAGCCGGTGCTCGATCCCGAGCTTCCGATCGTCGACGCCCATCATCATCTGTGGGACAACCGCGAAACCCAACCCGGCAACGGCAGCGGCCACCGTTACCTGCTCGATGATTTCCTCGCGGACACCAATACGGGGCATAAAGTTGTCGCGACAGTTTTTATCGAGACCGATGCGATGTACCGCGCGACGGGACCGGAAAGCTTCCGTTCCGTCGGCGAGGTTGAGTTCGTCAACGGCATCGCCGCCATGTCGGCCAGTGGCCGGTACGGTCCGACAAAGGTCGCGGCCGGCATTGTTGGCTGGGTGGATCTTACCCTTGGTGATGCGGCTGCCCCCGTATTGTGGGCGATGATGGTCGCTGGAGGCGGCCGCTTCCGTGGCGTTCGCTCGTGCGGCAACTGGGATGCGGACCCGATCATCGGTAATGGCAGGGGTGCCTCGCCGGATGCCTATCGGAGCCCGGGCTTTGAAGTCGGCTTCAGAAGGCTATGCGAACTCGGATTGTCGTTCGACGCCTGGGTCTTTCATACGCAACTCGACCAGGTGATCGATCTGGCCCGGCGATTCCCGGACGCAAACATCATCATGGGCCATATTGGTGGCGTACTTGGCTACGGCCCCTATCGCGGCCGCGAGAACGAGATCTTCGCGGCCTGGAAAACGTCGATGAAAGCACTGGCGGCGTGCGAAAACGTGTCCGTCAAATTGGGAGGGGCTGCATCGCGACTTGCGGCATTCGACTATGGCAAACTGCCGCGGCCGCCTACATCGGAAGAGTTGGCGTCGGGATGGCGTCCGTACTTCGAGACCTGTCTTGAGCTGTTCGGCGCGAACCGCTGCATGTTCGAAAGCAATTTCCCCGTGGAGAAGCTGCTGTGCAGCTACCGAACGCTGTGGAATGCGTTCAAGCGTATTGTCGCCGGGGCGTCGGCCGCCGAAAAACATGCGCTTTTCAGCGGAACCGCTTCCCGGGTTTATCGTCTGGGTTCTGGGCAGAACCTCGCGCCGCCATGACCGACACCGCAAAGGTTTCCCACGCCGCAAGGCCGGTGCGATCGGTCAACTTACGGAATGTCTTGCTTCGCGTCGCACCAAGGAAGGCTTCAAACGCGCTGTTGATCAGCAAAGCGTTGCATCGTGGCGTTCTGGCCAACACCCGCGGGCTTCGCCGATTTCAAAGCTGAACGGGATGTCCGGTATGTCGCTTCCCGCCGACTCCTTCGCAACGATGATGAACGGCCGCCGCCACCGTTTGCCGGCCTCTTCTCCGCGATCCACCCGCTCGCCCAGGACGTCTGCCGGAGCCGTTCCTCGGCGTCCGCGGCAGGTCCGCCTGCGCAACCACCAACTCAGCGATGCACACCGAAAGTGAGAAAGCTATGCCACTAACCCATCGCGTTGGGCGAGTTTGTCAGCCGGAGTACCTTTGCTGACCTGCCGCAGAAGGCGATCGATACGGCGAAACTGGGGTTTACCGACACGATCGCGACGATGATGGCTGGCCGTAACGAACCGGTCGTGCGCATACTGACCGATGTGCTGGATCCTGCTGCGGGACCGTCTTCGATCGCGTTCAGCGGCAGACAGGCATTGGCCACGGATGCCGCCCTGATAAACGGCGCAGCGGCTCACGCCCTCGATTACGACGACGTCGCATTGCGTGGCCACATCAGCAGGGTACTTGTTCCATCGATCCTGGCCTACGGCCAGGAACTCGACGTCTCCGGGCAGGACAAGATCCTTGCCTACGCCATCGGCTATGAGACCTGGGCGGAACTGGTTTCGAGGGAGCAGGATTTTATCACGATAAGGGCTGGCATCCAACGGGAGTTCTCGGTCCGATCGCCGCGGCGGCCGCCTGCGCCCGCCTTCGGGGACTTGACGCGGCAAAAGCGACAAACGCCATTGCGATCGGCGCTTCGCACAGCGCCGGCATCATGGCGAACTTCGGCTCCATGACGAAGCCCTACCACATTGGGCGCGCCGCCCAGGCCGGTATCCTGGCCGCAAAACTTGCCGCGCATGGCTTTACCGGATCGGGCGATGCGATCGAACATCCGCAGGGCTTTCTCAGCGCCGTTTCGCCGGCAGGTCGGGTCACGCGCCAAAGTGAGCCTACGGAACTCGGAAAGACGTGGCGCATCTTAACGGAAGGCCTCTGCATCAAGAAATACCCGATGTGCTATAGCACGCACAGGTTGATCGACGCCGCTCTGGCCCTGGCCGATGCCCACGATCTCAAGGCGGAAAGCATTCGTGGCATCGAGATCGGCTTGAGCGATACGTGCGTGAACATACTCCGGAATCACCAGCCCTGCGACAAGCTTGCTGCGAAGTTCAGCGCGGAATTTTCCGTGGCAGCGGCGATCGTTGCCCGGAAAGTGACGCTGGCCGAGCTTGACGATGCTTTTGTCACCAGGCCTGATATCCAGGACATGATGCGGCGGATAACGGTACGTCGCATCACGGAATACGCGGCCGGCGGGACGGGCGAGTCGGAGGCCGACGATCTCACAATTCAGCTCGCCTCAGGCGAGAAGCTCGAGGGCGCCCGTTTGAGGTGGGCCAGCGGCGCCGCCGAGCTGCCGTTGACCACCGAGGAGCTGTATCAGAAGTTCAAAGCCTGCGCGGAAGCGGGGAAGGTGGCGATCGATATTCCGGCGCTCTTCCAAAAGGCCCAGCAACTTGAACTTGGGTCGGCGCGCGGGCTGCTTGGCAACAGCTGAGCCGCTTGAGGGTCGCTTCGCCACGGGACAGTTCGTTGCGTGGCCTCACGGCGGACGGGCGATGGAGGGAAAGTCCTAAATGGTGTTCCCTCCTACATCCGTTGACTACGCCATGCGCTGCAGGAGCGGACTGGTCAGCCGGGATTGCGCGCGTGCCCTGACAGGTATCGATGCCTTGCCATGCGGCGATTCCGGAGATCGAACGGATTTTCGATGCAAATCAGGCACGACAGACGACCAATAGGAAGCCACCCATGAGGACGACTCCTCTGTTGTTCACATCGCTGGATCTGCGTGGGGTGCACCTGAAAAACCGTATCGTGCTGTCGCCGATGCTGACCTATTCGGGCCACGGCGGGCACGTGAATGACTGGCACTTCACGCACCTCGGCAAATACGCCATCAGCGGCGTCGGCCTGTTTTTTGTGGAATCGACCAACGTGGACGCAGCCGGATGCACCACCAGCAGTGACCTTGGCCTATGGGCCGACGACTTCATCGCGCCGTTCAAGCGGATCGTCGACTTCGCGCATCGCTACGGCGCGGCGATCGGCATCCAGCTCGGCCATTCCGGGCGCAAAGCGGCCAGCGGCACGCCTTGGGAACGTTCGCCCGCAGGCGAGGGAAGTAAGCTGCTGAAAGGTTTGCAACGCGTGGACAATACCGGCCCGTGGGAACTGGTCGCCCCCAGCGCGTTGGCGCATGCGGCGGGGCATCCAGTGCCGCGGGCGCTCTCGGTTAACGAAATTCACCAACTCGCGGATGCCTGGGGCCAGGCTGCGGCGCGCGCCGAGCACGCCGGGTTCGATGTGGTAGAGGTGCACGCCGGACACGGCTACCTGATCCACCAGTTCCTGTCGCCGAAGGCCAACCGACGCAACGACGAATATGGCGGGACGCTGCAAGCCCGCATGCGGTTCGGGCTGGAGGTCGCGGATGAGGTCCGCCGCCATTGGCCGGAGAACAAGCCGCTGTTCTTCCGCATTTCGGCGGTCGATGACAGTGGCTTAACGATCGAGGACAGCGTGGCCTTTTCAACGGCGCTAAAGACCAAGGGCGTCGATGTGATAGATTGCAGCTCCGCTGGCATGGCGACCGACAACAGTCATTTGCTTGCACACCTTCGGTACGGCTATCAGGTGCCGTATGCGCGTCAGGTGCGAGCCGAGGCCGGCATCAAGACGATGGCGGTTGGCCTGATCATTCATGCCGACCACGCGGAGCAGATTTTGCAAAGCGGCAGCGCAGACCTGGTCGCGCTTGGGCGCGAGTTGATGCACAATCCGAATTGGCCGATCGATGCGGCATTGAAACTGGGGCGGAAGGCGAGCGCGGCGGGCCTGCCGCAGGCGTACGGCTACTGGCTGGACAAGCGCGCGGCCGCGGCATTTGGCGGCACGCCGTCTACGTTCCGGATAGGCATGGAGCCTGAGCAGATGGAACGCGTGAAGTTGGAGTAAAGCGTCGGCGCCCGGCTGGCGCGGGTGGCTATCTCGTCAATGCGGGTGATGGTCCACCCATCGGTGGAATCCGGCGACCGAATTATTTGCAGCCAAGCGGCCGCCCAGGCTTCCTTGCCGACGGCAAGCGACTTCCTCTGTTACTTCGTCGCCAGATCTGGCTGGACAGACAATGCTGGCTGGGTCGCCGTGCGCGTCCGCGTGCTGCCGTCGACCGAGCATTGCGGCCCGGTCGCGACCGGCTTCTGGCAACGACTATTCAGCCGGTACGTCGAGGCCAATCACGCCGCGTTTGGCAAGATCGCCAATTTGTTCGGCACTGTAGCCGAGGCGCCGCAGCAGGTTTGCTGTGTGCTCCCCAAGTCGGGGCGGTGGCGATACGACGGCACCGGGTGTGTCGCTGAACTTCAGCGGCAGGCCGGCAACGCGGATCGGTCCTGCCCCGGGGACATCGATTTCGACGACCATCTCACGTGCCGCCACCTGCTCTTCGGCCACGATCTGCGCAACGCTGTTCACTGGCGTCGCCGGCACTTGCCGTGCGCGCAGCCGCTCCTCCCAGTACTTCACCGGGTGTTGCGCCACCACTTTGGTGAACATGGCGAGCAGCAAATCACGATGCTGGCCGCGCAAGTCCGCCGTTCGGAAGCGCGGGTCGTCGGCCCATTCGGGATGGTCGAGCGCCGCACAGCAGTCACGCCACATGCGTTCATTGAACGAGGCGATGACAATCCAGTCGTCAGCGGCCTGAAACGCCTGGTAAGGCACCCCAAGACCGCTGTTGGCGCTGCCGGCGCGCACCGGCACTTCGCCGGAAGAGAAGTAGCGCGTGAGATGCTGGGCCAACATCGCCACCTGGCATTCCAGCAGCGAGGTGTCGACGCGCTGGCCGCGCCTGGTGCGGTGTCGGTTCTCCAGGGCCATCAGGATACCTATCGTCGCCATCATGCCGGCGCTTCTGTCGGCGACCGACGGTCCCATTTTCGAAGGTGGGCGATCGGGCTCGCCGGTCATGCCCATGGTGCCGGAGTAGGCCTGCATGAAAAGGTCGTTCGCCGGTTCATCGCGACGTGGCCCGGTGGCGCCGAAACCGCTGATCAGGCAATAGATCAGCTGTCAACGCCGGAGAAAGAATGCATCGGCCCGCCGGCATAAGAACGCATCAGAGACGAATGCCAGAAGGCCGCCGCGGCGTTCTGGCATTTAGGTTGATCCCTGGGGTCTCGTTCGGCCAGGACGGTATGAGGCGTAGCGGTCCTGGAGGCCGAGACGGTTAGTCCCGGCCAAAACCTCGCGGTGGCTCGATTGCCTGAAGGTCGGTCAGGTCGAGATCGCAGATTGCCCGCAGAGCATCGGCGGTGGTGCCGTCTTGTAGACTGTCCGGCAACG
>CAIMEK010000176.1 GCA_903839965.1 uncultured Acetobacteraceae bacterium
CCGCGTCCGGCCCGAGGACAGCATGTTCGATTTCCTGCCCGAAATCCTGCGCACGCCCCTGGCCTTCCTCATCGTCCTCGGCACGCTGGTGTTCATCCACGAGTTCGGCCACTACTTGGCCGCGCGCTGGTGCGGCGTGTATGTCGAAACCTTCTCGCTCGGCTTCGGGCCGGTGCTGGCCGCCTGGACCGACCGCCGCGGCACCAGGTGGAAACTCGCCTGCCTGCCGCTTGGCGGCTACGTGAAGCTGCACGGCCGGGAGCGGCCGCAGGATGCATCCGAGGCGATGAAGGCTGGGTGGCTGCCCGGACGCACCTTCCACGGCAAGCCGCTCAGCAGCCGCGCCATCGTGATCGCGGCCGGGCCGGCCGCCAACTTCCTGCTCGCCGCCGTGCTGTTCTGCGCGCTCTACGCCATCGTCGGGTATAACGTTGCGGCTCCGGTGGTAGGAACGGTGGCCGCCGACTCCGCGGCCTTGCATGGCGGGCTGAAGGTCGGCGACCGCATCGCGACGATCGAGGGCAGGCCGATCGCGCGGTTCGAGGAAATCCAGCAGGCCGCCGCCGCCAGCCCGGGCCGGGCGCTGCACCTGACGGTGGTCAGCGACGGCCTCCCCCGCGACCTGACGGTGACCCCCAACGCCCGCGCGGCGGACGGCCACGCCATCGGCGTGCTCGGTATTGAGGGCGGCGCCATCGAACACCAGCGGTTTTCGCTCTGGCAGGCGGTGCCCGCCGGCCTGGCCCAAACCTGGGGGGTCACCCGGGAGACGGTGATCGCGCTCGGGCGCATGATCGGCGGGGGCGGCAACGACGAGCTCAGCGGCCCGCTCGGCATCGCCATGGCATCCGGGCAGATGGCGTCGGTCGGGGTGGTCAACCTGATCGTCTTCATCGCCGTGCTGTCGGTGAGTTTCGGGGTGTTCAACCTATTCCCGATCCCGTTGCTCGATGGCGGGCACCTGCTGTTCTATTTTGCCGACAGCCTGCGTGGCCGCCCGCTGCCGGTGCGCGTGCAGGAATACGGCTTCCGCGGCGGCATGGCCCTGCTGGCGTGCCTGCTTCTGTTTGCTACCTGGAATGACCTCGGCCGCAGCGGCATCCTCGGCTGGCTCGCCCGGCTGATCGGCTGACCGGGGACGCTGGTTGGTCTTTTTCCACAAAAACTTGTCAGTTGCAAAATTATAGGTCTGAATAAATTATAAGTTGATAATCACGAATATGTGTATGCGCTAAGGTATTAAATCTGTATTGTATCGATACCCGGGCTGTCGGGGTCCGAGCAGGCCATGTTGGTCAGCAAAATGAGGTCCGCCGTGAAGGGGCTCGTACCGCGACTGCTCCTCCTGGTGTTGATGGCCCTGCTGCCTGTACTGGCGTTCGAAATATACACGGAATGGAACGCACGCCAGGTTCGCCAGCACATTGTCGAGAAGGAAGCGCTGCGTTACGTGCGCACGGTCAACGCGCAGCAGCGGCGGATCTTCGACGGCGCCGAGCAGGTGCTGGATACCCTCGTCGCCACGAACGCCGTGCGCAACGATCGCCGGCCGGGCTGCGAACGCATCCTGACCGCCCTGCTCCAGCAATCGCCTCGCTACATCGACATCTCCGTCATCGGCCTCGACGGGCATTCTCGCTGCGCGACTTCGATGCTCATGGCCGACACCGATTTTTCGGACATATTCTGTTTCAGGGAGGCCTTGCGGACCGGAGGCTTCGTCGTCGGCGATTATGCGACCGGCCGGGCCGTTGCGGTGCCGACCATCTATCTGGCAAAGCCGTTCAGGAGTGCCGACGGGACGGTCCAGGGCGTCGCCATGATGGGCCTCAACCTCGCGTGGCTTGGCGAGGAACTGGGAAGCCTTCCCTTCCCGCCGGGCACCGTTGCCGTCATCACTGACCGCAACGCAACAGTCCTGGCCCATTTCCCGGACGAACCAGGACGCGTCGGCGCGAAATCGAACGGCGTGCCGCAGCTCGCCGGCGGAGGCGATGGCGTCCACCTTGCCGATATGGTCAGCCGCGACGGTCTCGCACGGCTGGCCGCCTATTCGCCGCCGACCGCGGCGTCGAAAGGGCAAGGCGCGATCGTCGCGCTCGACCGCAACGCTATCTTCGCCCCTGTCACGCAGGCCAACCGCATGGGTTTCCTGCTGATCGTCGCCGGTGCGGCCCTCGCCGCGGTGGTCACCGCCGTCCTGGGCAACGCCCTGATCCACCGGCCGTTCCGCCGGCTGCTGGCGGTCGCGGACCGGTGGCGCGACGGCCAGCTTTCCGTCCGCAGCGGGTTGCCCGCCGACAGCAGCGAATTCGGCCGCCTGGGCTCCGCCTTCGATGCCATGGCGACGGCGCTGGCGGCCCGCGAACACGCCCTGGCCATGGCGCTGGAAAGTACCATGGACAGCGTCGTGGTACTCGATCGCGACTGGCGGGTCACCTTCCTGAACGGACGCGCGAAAGCCTCTATCGCGCGCGACCGCAACCTGCTGGGTCAGACGATCTGGGACGCGCTGCCGATGTTGGCGGGCTGCGGGTTCGGTACAGCCCTGCGCACCGCCATGGAACAGGCGGTACCGACATCGGGGTTCGTCGCCTCGCGGACGTTCGGCAAGGATTTCGAAGCGCACGCATATCCGTCGAGCGACGGGTTGACGGTGTTCCTGCGCGACGTGACCGAGGAACGCCGCACCGTGGCTTCCCTGCAGGAACGCGAGGCGCTGCTGCGCGCGATCGGCAACTGCTCGGCCGACCCGATCTACGCCAAGGATGCCGAGGGGCGTTTCCTGTTTGCCAATCCAGCCGTCCTCGCCGTGCTGGGCAAGCCGGCCGAGCAGGTGATCGGCCACACCGACGCGGAATTGCATGACGACGCGGCCCAGGTAGCCGCCGTCATGGCGAACGATCAGCGCATCATCGCGACGGGCCAGGCGGAAGTGGTGGAGGAAGCCTTCGACGCCGCGGGTCAGGGCAAGCGGGTCTTCCGGTCCGCAAAAGCTCCGCTACGGACGGAGGGCGGGCAGGCGATCGGCGTGGTCGGCATGTCGAGCGACATCACCCAGATCAAGGGCGCCGAGGTGGCGCTGCGGGAAAGCCGGTCGATGCTGCAGGCCGCGCTGGCCAGCATGACCGATGCGGTGTGCATTTCCGACACCGAGGGCCGGTTCGTCGAGTTCAACGAAGCCTTCGCGACGTTCCATAGATTCCGAAACCGGACCGAATGTAGCAGGACGCTGCTTGAATATCCGCAGGCCATCGACGTGCTCACGATGAACGACGAACCCGCACCCTTCGGGCTGTGGGCCGTGTCCCGGGCATTACAGGGGGAGATGGCCATCAATGCGGAATACCGGATGCGGCGCAAGGATACCGGCGAGACGTGGATGGCCAGCTACAACTTCGCACCGATCCGCAACGAAGCCGGCACGATCATCGGCTCGGTGGTGGTCGGCCGGGACATTACCGAACGCAAGCGCATCGAGGCGACGTTGCACAAGCTCAACTCCGAACTGGAGGGGCGCGTGGCCGACGAGGTCGCGGCACGCGAGGCGGCGCAGGCACGGGCCGTTCAGGCCGAGCGCATGCAGGCGCTTGGCCAGCTTGCCGGCGGCATCGCGCACGACTTCAACAACGTTCTGCAGGCCGTGCAGGGCGCGGCGGCGCTGATCGATCGGCGCCCACACGATGAGGCCGGTATTCGCCGCCTGGCACGGATGGTGATCGAGGCGGCCGATCGTGGCGCCTCCACCACGCGCCGGCTGCTGGCCTTCGGGCGGCGCAGCGATCTGCGGGCCGAACCGCTCGACGTCGCTGCCATGCTGAGCGGCATGCGGGAGATCTTCGCCCACACGCTGGGGGTTGCCATCGAAGTGGAGGTGCAGCTGGCGGACGATATGCCGCCCGTGCTGGCCGACAAGGGGCAGCTGGAGACCGCGCTGGTCAACCTGGGCACCAACGCGCGAGACGCGATGCGCAGTGGCGGCCGCCTGACGCTGGCGGCGAGAGCGGAGATTGTCCCTGCCGATTCGCGTCATCCGCTTGGGCTTGTCCCCGGGCGCTACGTGGGGATCAGCTTCGCCGACACCGGTACGGGCATGGATGCGGCCACGCTGGCGCGCGCGGTCGATCCGTTCTTCACCACCAAGGCGGTGGGCGCTGGCACCGGTCTTGGGCTGCCGATGGTGCGCGGGTTCGCCGAGCAATCCGGCGGCGCGTTGAACATCGCCAGCAGCCCGGGCCACGGCACCACGGTGACGCTGTATCTGCCCACCGCCGAGCCTGTGCGGCCCGAGGCAGTGGTGCAGCCGCCGGAGATGAAAGAGGCGCCGGCCGAGGTAGCGAAGCCCGCCACGCGCCTGCTGCTGGTGGACGACGAGGACCTGCTGCGCGAGGTGCTGGCGGAGCAGTTGGAGACTGCGGGATATCGTGTGCTGGTGGCGGCGAACGGAACCGAGGCGCTGGCGTTGCTGGCGGTGGGCGAGGCAGTGGACGCGCTGATCACCGACCTGTCGATGCCGGATGTGGACGGACTCGCGGTCATTCGCGGCGCCCAGGATCGCTACCCCGGGCTGCCGGCGGTGCTGTTGACCGGCTATGCGGGCGACGGCGCTGCGCTCGCCGTGGCCGGGCTGGTGGCCGGCTCGTTCTCGCTGCTGCGCAAGCCGATCCAGTTGCACGAATTGACCGACCGGCTGGAGGCATTGTTGGCGGCGGGGCAGAAAGCGGGAGGCGCGGGGGCGTAGACCGCAGACTGTCAGGTCACACCCGTTCCAGCGCCACCGCGATGCCCTGGCCGACGCCGATGCACATGCAGGCCAGCGCGGTGCGTCCGCCGCCGAGTTGCAGTTCCAGCGCCGCCGTGCCGGTGATGCGCGCGCCCGACATGCCGAGCGGATGGCC
>CAIMEK010000177.1 GCA_903839965.1 uncultured Acetobacteraceae bacterium
CACCTGGCGCGGCAGCTGCCCGAGGTGATGCTGCCCGGTGTGTTCGTGCCGCTGGCCGCGCTGCCGCTCACCGGCAACGGCAAGCTCGACCGCGCCGCCCTGCCCGCCCCCGCGACGCCAGCGCCATCCTCCCTCGCGGCGCGCCGGCCCGAGGAACAGGTGCTCGCCGACATCTGGGCCGACCTGCTCGGCCTCGAACGCGTCGGCATCCACGACAACTTCTTCGAACTCGGCGGCGACTCCATCGTCGCCATCCAGGTGGTGGCCCGCGCCAACGCGGCGGGCCTGCACCTGCGCCCGGTGGACATGTTCGAAGGCCAGACGATCGCGGCGCTGGCCGATCTGGCGGCCCCCGCCGCGCCGCGCGTGGCGGCGCCACAGGCCGGCGGGAGTGTGCCGCTGACGCCGATCCAGGCCTGGTTCTTCGAGCAGGACTGGACGGAACCGCAGCATTACAACCAGTCGGTGCTGCTGCAGGTGCCGCCCGGCATCGCCGCCGAAACGGTCGCCGCGGCGGTGCGGCAGGTCCATGCCGCGCACGCCGCGCTGCGCACTGCCTTCGAGCAAGGCCCCTCGGGCTGGGTGCAGCGCGTGCTGCCGCCACACGAGCCCGATTTCACCGTGCACGACCTCGCCGGCCTCGACGGGCCAGGCCGGCGGCAGCGGATCGAGGCGGTCGCAGCTGCGCTGCAGGCCAGCCTCAGTCTGGGCGGCCCGCTGTTCCGCGCCGCCTGGTTCGACGCCGGCCCGCAAGGGCCGGGACGGCTGTTGCTGGTGATCCACCATCTGGCGGTGGACGCGGTTTCGCTGCGCATCCTTATCGAGCAGCTCGAGGCGGCGATGCATGGTACCCCGCTGCCCCAGCCGAGCACGCCGATGGCGGACTGGGCCCGCGGGCGGGCCGCGGCCGCCGAGGGGCTGGGCGCGCAAGAGCGCGACCATTGGCTGGCGCCGGCGTGGAACGCGGTGGCGACCCTGCCGATCGACCAGGACTCCGGCCCGAACGATGTGGCTTCGGCCGCGCTCGTCTCGTTCACGCTGGACGCCGCGACCACGGCGGCCCTGCAGTACGACGTCGCGCGCGCCTATGGCTGCCGGCTCAATGAAGTCCTGCTCGCGGCGCTGGCCGAGGCGCTGCGGCGCTGGACCGGCGCGAAACTGCAATCGATCGCCATGGAAGGCCACGGCCGCGAGGCGGTGGTGCCGGGCGCCGACCTCTCTGCCACGGTCGGCTGGTTCACCTCCTTGTTCCCGTTGCTGCTGCAGCTTCCCGGCTTCGCGCCGGGAGACTGCCTGAAGGCCGTGAAGGAGCAGTTCCGCCGGGTGCCGCGGCGCGGCATCGGCTACGGCCTGTTGCGCTACCTGGCCGGCAACGCCGCCGTGCGGGCCGAACTCCGGGCCCAGCCGCAACCGCAGGTCATTTTCAACTATCTCGGCCAGTTCGACGCCGCCGTCCGCTCCGACAGCGGGCTCGCTTTCGCCGGCGAGCCGATCGGCGCCACCCAGAGTCAGCACGCGGCCCGGCCCTTCCTGCTGGAAGTCACCGCCGTGATCGCCGGGCGCGCGCTGCAGGTCGACATCCGCTTCAGCACGCACCGGCACCGCCGCGCCACCGTCGAGGCGCTGGCGGCCTCGATGCGACAGGTGCTCGAGGCGTTCCTCGTGCATTGCCGCGAGCCTGGGGCGGGTGGCCGGACGCCCTCGGATTTCCCGCTGGCGCGGCTCGACCAGACGCAGTTCGACCGCATCGCCGCCACGGCCGAGGTAGCCGACATCTATCCGCTCTCGCCGATGCAGCAGGGCATGCTGTTCCACACGCTGTACAGCCCGGGCGCGGCGGTCTATTTCCACCAGATCAATACCGTGTTGACCGGCCCGCTGCAGCCGGAGGCGTTGCGGCGCGCGTTGCAGCTTGCGGTGGACCGCCACCCGGCCCTGCGCAGCGGCTTCCGCTGGCTCGGCCTCATGGAACCGCTGCAGGTGGTCGCGCAGCGCGCCGAACTGCCCTGGCTGGAGCGCGACCATCAGGGACTCACGCCGGAGCACGACGCCGCGGCGACCGCTGCATTGCTGCAGGCCGACCGCGCCGCCGGCTTCGACCTCACCCACCCGCCGCTGATGCGGGTCATGCTGATCGGGCTTGGGCCAGAACGCACCCGCTTCGTCTGGAGCTACCACCATCTGATCCTGGACGGCTGGTCGATGCCGATCGTGTTCCAGGAAGTGATGCGCGCCTACGAGGCGCTGTGCTGCGCTGCCGCGCCCGAATTGCCGCCGGTCGTCCCCTACCGGCGCTACATCGCCTGGCTGCAGGACCGGGCGCTGGCGCCGGCCCGGGCGTTCTGGACGCAGCGTCTGGCCGGGTTGCGCGCCCCGACAACCCTCGAGCTGCCGCACCCGGCAGCGCCGGGCGAGGCCGCCAACGCCTGGCACCGCGTCAACGCCGAAATGACGGCGGCGCTGCTGGCGGCGGCCCGCGGCCAACGGGTCACCCTGCAGGTCCTGGTGCAGGGAGCCTGGGCGCTGCTGCTCGGCGGCTATGCCGATGCCGAGGACGTGGTGTTCGGCCTGACCTCGTCCGGCCGTCCGGCTGAACTGGCCGATGCCGAGCGGATTGTCGGGCTGTTCATCAACACGGTGCCGGTGCGCGTGCGCATCGCGCGTTCGGCGGCGCTGGGCGACTGGCTGCGTGGGCTGATGCAGCGCCAGGCCGAGCAGGAGGAGCACAGCCACTTCCCGCTTGCCGACATCCAGGCGTGCAGCGAGGTGCCGTCCGGCACGCCGCTGTTCGATTCCATCCTGGTGTTCGAGAACTATCCGATCGACCGCGCCATGCGGCAGACCGGCGCGCTTGCCACCGAAAGCTTCGAGATTTTCGAGCGCACCAACTATGCGCTGGCGCTGACCGTGATCCCCGGCACGGAACTGGAGCTGCGGCTGGTCTGCGATCCGGCCCGGTTCGCGCCGGCGGATGCGGCGGCGGTGCTGGGCGGCCTGGTGCGGTTGTTGGAAGGGTTTGCGGCGCGGCCGGAGGCGTGGGTGGCGGAGCTGCCGCTGTTGTCGGTGGCGGAGCGTCGGGAGGTGCTGGTGGAGTGGAGCGGCGCCGGCGGCGCTGCCTCGGCGGCGCCGGTGCTGGCGGCGGAGCGGTTCGCCGTGGCGGCGGCGCGGCATACCGGGGCCTGCGCGGTGCGGCTGGACGACACCGCCTGGAGCTACGCCGAACTGGACGCCGCCTCTGCCCGCATTGCCGCGGCGCTGCACGCCCGTGGCATCGGCCCGGAAGGCGTGGTC
>CAIMEK010000178.1 GCA_903839965.1 uncultured Acetobacteraceae bacterium
GTGAGGAGATGTTGAGGCATCCCCTACCCCCCTCTCGCCAAGACCCCCTAAACGAATGGGTTCCAAGGGCCCCTCGGCCCTTGGTGGGTCCAGGGGCGACGCCCCTGGCCTTACTTTCTAGCGGAGGTTCGCATGCGGTTCGAGTTGCAGGGGCATCGGGGCGCGCGGGGGTTATTTCCCGAGAACACGGTTGAGGGGTTTGTTGCGGCCGAGGCGTTGGGGGTGGATGCGGTCGAGTTGGATGTTGCCGTGACCGCGGATGGGGTGGCGGTGGTGTTCCACGATGTGGCGTTGCATGGCGACATTGTGCGGGGTCCGGGTGGGGCGTGGCTGGCGGGGCAGGGGCCGTTGTTGCGGTCGCTGACGTTGGCCGAATTGTTGCGTTACGATGTCGGGCGGTTGCGGCCTGGCAGTCGCTATGCCGCGGGCTTTCCGCAACAGGTGGCGCGTGACGGGGCATCCGTGCCGCCGTTGCAGGCGGTGTTCGCGGCCACGCGGGCGGTGCGCATCGATGCCGAGTTGAAGACCTTGGCGGATCATCCCGAGGCGACGGTTTCGCCGGCGGAGATGGCGGAGAAGGTGTTGGCGGTGGCGGCGGCGTGTGGGGCGTTGGGTCGGTTGGATGTGCGCTCGTTCGATTGGCGGGGGGTGCGCCATGCGCGGGCGAAGCATCCGGGGTTGCCGGTGACGTTCCTCACCGATGCGCAGACCGTGGCCAAGGCCGCGGTGTGGTGGGACGGGCCGACCCCGGCCGATCATGGCGGCTCGGTGCCACGGGCGGTGGCGGCCGAGGGGGCCGGGGTGTGTTGGGCGCCGGCGCATCGCGATCTCAGCGAGGCGCAGGTGCAGGAGGCGCGGTCGCTGGGGTTGCGTGTGGTGCCCTGGACGGTCAACGACCCGGCCGACATGGCGCGGTTGATCGGATGGGGGGTGGACGGGATTTGCACCGACCGTCCGGACCTGGCGCGACAAGTAATGGTTCGGGCGGGGCTTCTTCCGGCGCCGGCCGACCGCGGATAGCAACGCTCGAAGAGCGAATCTGGCGCGAACCTAGAAGAAGTTGGCGCTGGCGTTGGCGCGGGCGAGCAGGGCTTGCAGGCGCGGGTCTTCCGGCGCGGTTTCGGCGGTCAGTGTGTCCATGGGCACGAAGTATTCGTGGGGGTGGGGCACCTGGGATTCGGCGAACCCTTGGTAATGGTCGCGTTTCAGCGCGTACATGACGCGGATATCGCGGACCGGCAGGGTCAGCGGCAGGGCGGGTTGATGGCGCAGCACGCCGGTTGCCCGCCAGCGCGGCGTCGGGTCGTTGGCGGCGACGGGGGCGAGCAGCCAGGGCACCGGGCAGACGGCCAGCAGCGAGTGGGTGGAGGGGGCGAAGCGCGAGCGTTTGTCGAGCAGGTTCTGCAGCGAGCTGCACGCTTCGATGGCCAGGATGTCGACGAACGGTTCCGCGACGGTGCCGGCGAAGTTCAACCACAGGCCGTCGGGCAGGGTGCGCAGCCGGTTGCTGCCGGGCAGTTTGAGAAACGGATGGCCGGGGCTGCTGGTTTCGGTGGGCCGTCCGCGGAGCCACCCGTCATGGCCTTTCAGGGGGCCAGCCAGTCCGGGTGGGCGCTGCGGCCATTGCCGCAGTCTCGTTCGTACGAGAGAGTCGAGTGACCTGAATTCCTGCATCGGAGTCTCCTGCGCCCGGAATGCCGCCCCGGCATCCGGTGCGAAGGAACGTTATCAACTCCTCGGTGGTATCACAATAAGTTGTTTCAACCAGAAGGCGAAATGCTCGGAAATTAACGAATTATAAAGAGTTGGCGTGCCAAAATGACCGTCTTTATTTCGTCATTACACCGTCAATACTCACAGTTGACATCGCGTCGGCACCTGGGAAGGAAGCCGAAATGGTCTTCGCTTCGAGCGGCTTGCCCGGCGATGTTGGCGTGATGCATCAAAAGCCTGTGGATACAATGATCCACAGCCCCATCACGGCTTTCAGAACGGCGCCGCGACGCACAATTATCTCGAGTCGTTTGAATGCAAAAACCGCATGGCTGCAATGCGGTCGCCTGCCCCGGGCAAAACCGGCCCCCCCAACCGGCTCCCCAGGGCACGCCAACCCCTCAGCCGCGCTGCGACAGCGGAACATAATCGCGCTGCTTCGCCCCCGTGTAGACCTGCCGCGGCCGCCCGATCCGCTGCGTCGGGTCCTCGACCTGTTCCCGCCACTGGCTGATCCACCCCACCGTGCGCGCCACCGCGAACAGCACCGTGAACATGCTGGTCGGGAAGCCCATCGCCTTGAGGATGATCCCCGAATAGAAATCCACATTCGGATACAGCTTGCGCTGCACGAAATACTCATCGTTCAGCGCGATCTTCTCCAGCTCCATGGCCAGGTCGAGCAGCGGATCACCCTTGATCCCAAGCTCCGACAGAACCTCGTGGCAGGAATTCATCATGATCTTCGCGCGCGGATCATAGTTCTTGTAGACCCGGTGGCCGAAGCCCATCAGCCGCACACTGCTGTTCTTGTCCTTCACACGCTCGATGAAGCCCTTGATGTTGTCGACGTGGCCAATCTCGGCCAGCATCTTCAACACCGCCTCGTTGGCCCCGCCATGCGCCGGCCCCCACAGGCTGGCGATGCCCGCCGCGATGCAGGCGAACGGGTTGGCCCCGGTGGAGCCGGCCAGCCGCACCGTGCTGGTCGAGGCATTCTGCTCGTGGTCGGCATGCAGAATGAGAATGCGATCCATCGCCCGCGCCAGCACCGGATTGACCTTGTACTCCTCCGGCGGCACCGCGTTCATCATGTGCAGGAAGTTCTCGGCATAGCCAAGGTTGTTCCGCGGATACATGAACGGCTCGCCGATCGAGTACTTGTAGGCCCACGCCGCGATGGTCGGCAGCTTGGCGATCAGCCGGAACGCGGCGATGCGCCGATGCTCCGGGTTACTGATGTCCAGGCTGTCGTGATAGAACGCCGACATCGCGCCCACCACGCCGCAGATCACCGCCATCGGGTGCGCATCGCGACGGAACCCGTTGTAGAAGCTGCGCAACTGCTCGTGCACCATGTTGTGGCGCAGCACGCCCAGCTCGAACTCGCTCTTCTGCGCCGCGGTCGGCAGTTCGCCGTTCAGCAGCAGGTAGGCCACCTCCAGGAACGACGACTTCTCGGCCAACTGCTCGATCGGGTAGCCGCGATGCAGCAGCACCCCGACATCGCCGTCGATATAGGTAATCGTGCTGTCGCAGGAGGCGGTGTTGCCGTAGCCCGGGTCGTAGGTGAACACGCCGAGTTCGTCGTACAGCTTGCGGATATCGGCAACCTGCGGCCCGATGGTGCCGGGCTTCAGCGCCAGCTTGGTCGATTTGTTGGTGCCATCCAGAGTGACAGTGATCGAACCGGCTGCATTCGTGCCGCTCATTGTTTCCCTCATCTCAGGCGGCGTTGCAGGCCGCCGAATTATGGTGCCGAACCGCGATCCGGGGCGATCCCGAACGTCTCCGTGCACACCGGAAAGCTAAGGTGGAGGGTGCGCCAGCGCAACCTTCGCGTCCGCAACAATTTGCCGCGGCACGCCGCCGGGCACCCGGGATGCAGCCGCCCTCAGAAACGCGGGTTCGCCCCGTTGCGCCACAAACCGAGCCGGTCGGCCCGCGCGCTCGCCTCCGCCGCCGCCAGCCCGGGGCTTTCGGCCCGCGCCCAGCCGCCCGCCACCAGGGCGTGGTTGAGCTCGGTGCCGCCCGCCTCGCACACGCCCTGCGCCAGCCCGGCGCCGTCGTGCCCACTCAACCGGCAGGCGACGCGGCGGTCGCGCACCAGGCTGCCCAGCGCGGCACTCGCCGCCGCGCCGCAATCGTAGGCCGCGCCCTGGCCGTCCACGCAGGCCCGGCCGCGCGCCGGCGCCGCCACGCCGTGCAGCCGCACCACGAAGTCCTGCAGGCGCAACGTCGCGCCGTCCACCACCGCCACGTGCCGGGGCTCCGCCGCCACCGCGTCCGGCGCCGCCGGCGCACTGCCGAGCAGTTCGGAAGGCCGGGCGGTCAGCAACACGACGGCGGCGCAACCGGCGAGCGCAATCCCCGCGAGAACACCGCGCCGCAGCACCAAATCGAAGTTGGACAGCTCAAGGCGACCGCCGCTGAAAATCCGGCGGGGGCGTTGCAGCGGCATAAGCCGGGCCCTCCTCACCAAAAACTGATCAGGACGCCGCCATGCCTAGCGCGCGGACATGCTGAGCGCAAGCCGCGACTTGTAACGCAACCTTCGCATGCCGGTCGATTCGAGTCGCTGTCAACCCCAGAACGCGTCCAGCCGGCGGAATCGCCGCCAGGTCCGGCCGATATGCTCACGCGCGCCAACCGCCTGCGCCGCCACAAAGCCGCGCACCACCCCGCCCGGGTAGCCGCGCGCCGCGCCCAGCTCCGCCATCAGCCCGGCCGCCACCGCGCCATCGTTCAAATGCCCCATCCGCTCCTGCAACCCGGTCAGCCGGCGAACGAACCGCCGCGCGCCATGCCCCGGGAACAGCGGCACGAAGAACTCGGCCGCATAGCGCAGCCGCTTGCCGCGCAGCCGCACGCCGTGCAGCTCTTCGGCCGACAACGTCTCGATATCCTCGCCCGCCGCGCGCATGGCCCGCAGCCGGCGCTCCAGCGCCCGCGTCGCGAAGCCGGCGAGCGGCGCCACCCGCAGCTCGGCCTGCCGCACCGCGGCCTCGTCGCCTTCCGCGGGCACCATCGCCTCCCACGGCCGGCTCGCCGCCAGCACCGCCAGCGCAATGCCAAGCCGGCGGAACGCCGCGCTCGCCAGATACTCCCGCAGCCCCGCATAGGCCGCCAGCCGCCGCCGCTCCGCGCCATCCAGCAGGCGCTGCACGGCACGGTCCTCGGCAAACGCCGCACCCACCGCCCGGCCGGTGCCGCCGGCAAACACGTCCCAGTCGCGCGCCGGCCCCAGCACCTTGCCCAACTGCCGCAACGCAGCCTTGGCGGCGGTCAGTTCCGGGCAGCGCACCGCCTTGCCGAACAGCCCCATCGCCGAACGCAGCCGGCGCATCGCCACCCGCATCTGGTGCACCGGTTCGCTCACTGCCGGCCCCGCGCGCGCGGCCTCGTAAAGCATCGCCGCGGCCAACTGCGCCACCAGGTAGGCGAACGCCTCGCCCACCGGCCGGTCGGGCGGCGGCGCCGGCGAGGCATGGCGGCGGCGCGGCGCGGGA
>CAIMEK010000179.1 GCA_903839965.1 uncultured Acetobacteraceae bacterium
GAAGAGCCGCGCCGACACCCTCTCGCTGGCCTGCAGCCGGGAAATGGAGCCGACCCTGCGGCGCATGTTCCCCGGGCTGGACACCCATACCCAGTGGGACCGCATTCCGCCCTATACGTGCTTCTGCCCGCTTTCCGGCCTGCCCCGGCTGCACGGCACCACGCTTGCCACCATTCCGCCCGTGGAGCCCGCCTACCAGGCCGAGCCGGCGCTGGCGGCGAAATGGAAGGCGCGGCTGGACCGCGATATCCCGCCCGACCTGCGCCGGGTGGGCATCGCCTGGGCGGGCCGGCCGACGCACAACAACGACCGCAACCGCTCCCTCCCGCTGGCTGCCTTCGCGCCCATCGGGGCGGTCGACGGGGTCGCCCTGGTGTCGCTGCAAAAGGGGCCGGCGGCGGCGCAGGCCAAGACCTGGGACGGCCGCGCCCTGCTGTTCGACCTCGACGCCGAAATCGAAACCTTCGAGGACACCGCGGCCATCATCGAGGGGCTCGACCTGGTGCTGTGCGTGGACACGGCGATCGTCCACCTGGCGGGGATGCTGGGCAAGCCGGCCTGGGTGATGCTGCCGTTCGCGCCGGACTGGCGCTGGCTGACCGGCCGCACGGATACCCCTTGGTATCCGACGCTGCGGCTGTTCCGCTCGCCCGGGCCGAAGCGGCTGGACGGGGCGATCGAGGCAGCGGCCAAGGCGCTGGCGGGCTTCGTCGCGGGCTGATCTGCGGCCGCGATCACGGCCGGCTGTCGTCGGCCTTTCCCGGCCGGTCCGCTTCGAACAGGCTCGCCAACTCGTCCGCCGCTTGCTGCGTGGTCTGGATCAGCGCCTTCTCGTCGCGATAGATCGCATGCGTCTCCGCCAGCACGCGCTCGTCGTGGACACGGAACAGCTCGACCGCGCGCGCGGCACGCTCGGGCGGCACGTCTAACGCCTGCAGCACGAGTTCGGTCAGCCGCAGGCTGGAGAAGAAGGTGTCGCGCACGCTCTCCTCGATGCCGCGGTCCATCAGCAGGTGCACGTGCCGGCGGTTGCGGGCGCGCGACAGGATATGCAGGTTCGGAAAGGTGCGGCGCGCCACTTCCACCACCTTCAGCGCCTCCTCCATGTGTTCCACCGCTACCACCAGCACGCGGGCGCGCTCGGCGCCGGCGGCGCGCAGCAGGTCGGGGCGACCCGGATCGCCGAAATAGACCTTGGTGCCGAACCGCCGCACCACCTCGACCTGGCCGGGGTCGCGCTCCAGCGCGGTAAAACGGATGCCTTGCATGCGCAGCACCCGGCCGACGATCTGCCCAAAGCGACCGAAACCGGCGATAATCACCGGTGCGCCGTCGTCCGCGATCGGGTCGTGGGCCGGCGCTTCGCCGCGGCGGAGCGCGGGGATCAGCACCGCCTCGCTGGCGGCGAACAGCAGCGGCGTGGCAACCATGGAGAGCGCCACCACCAGCGTGGCCGCCTCGGCGGCCTGGGCGGACAACGCGCCGACCCCGACCGCCGCGGCGAACATGACGAAGGCGAACTCGCTGCCCTGCGGCAAGGCCACCGCAAGGCGCAGCACATCGGCGGCGCCGCGCCGCGCCAGCAGGCCAAGCACGAACACCAACGCGACCTTCACCGCGAGCAACACCGCCACGGTGGCCAGCATGCCGACCGGGTCCTGCGCGAGCAGGGAAAGCCGCGCCGACATGCCGACCGAAATGAAGAAGAACCCGAGCAGCAACCCTTCGAACGGCTCGATGTCGGCCTGCAGTTCGTGGCGGTACTCGCTGTTGGACAGCAACACGCCAGCGAGGAAGGCGCCGAGCGAAGGTGACAGGCCGGCGGCATCGGCCAGGGTGGCGGCGCCGACCACGGTAAGCAGCGCCAGCGTGGTGAACACCTCCGGCGTGCGGGCGCCACCGATGGCGCGGAAGGCCGGGCGCATGAGGAAACGCCCGCCGACGAGGATGGCGGCGATGGCGGCGGCCCCGCGCGCCACCTCCAGCCAGGGCACGCGGTTCGGGATGTCGGCGCCGCCGAGCAACGGCACCAGGGCAACCAATGGAATAAAAGCGAGGTCCTGGAACAGCAGCACGGCAAAAGCGTCGCGCCCGGCGGTGCCGGCCAGCAGATCGCGCTCGGCCAGCATGGGCAGCACGATGGCCGTCGACGACATGGCGAGGCCGGTGCCGAGCACCGCAGCCCCGGCCCAGGGCAGGCCCGCGGCATGCGCCAGCGCCGCCAGCGCCGCACCGGTGAGCGCGACCTGCGCGGTGCCCAGGCCGAATACCGCGCGGCGCATCACCCACAGCCGCTGCGGCCGCAACTCCAGGCCAATCAGGAACAGCAACATCACCACGCCAAGCTCCGACACGTGGGCGATGGCGCCGAGGTCGGTCACCAGGCGCGCACCGGACGGCCCAATGGCGATGCCGGCCAACAAATATCCGAGCACGCTGCCGAATCCGGCACGACGTGACAACGGCACCGCGAGCGCCGCCGCGGCAAGCAGGGCAACCAGGGTCTGCAACATCCGGCCAGATAACCCGGGTTGCCGAAGGAAGGCCAGGGTTCCGCCCTGGACCCGCCAAAGGCTGAGAGGCCCCTCGACCCCATCACTTGGAGGGCCTTGGCGGGGTCCAGGGGTAGTGTCCCTGGCCTTGCTTCGCCGCCCGCCGTGGCCACATCAGCCGAGTACGGAGGGACACGGCATGGACGATGAGGCGGGCTGGCAGCAGCGATTGACCCCCGAACAGTATCGCGTGTTGCGCAGGCACGGCACCGAGCGGGCCGGCACCAGTCCGCTGAATGCCGAGCAGCGGCGCGGGGCGTTCGTGTGCGCGGGGTGTGGGCAGAAGCTGTTCGACAGCGACACGAAATACGACAGCGGCTCGGGCTGGCCGAGTTTCTTCGCGCCGCTCGAGGGGGCGGTTGGCACCAGCACCGACCGGGCGTTGTTCGTGACCCGCACGGAGGCGCATTGCAGCCGCTGCCAGGGCCATCTCGGCCATGTGTTCGAGGACGGGCCGCAGCCGACGGGGCTGCGCTATTGCATGAACGGGGTGGCGCTGCGCTTCGAGCCTGCAAAGGGCGAATGATCAGCGCAGCAGGCGGGCGATCGGATCCGCCGCCGGCACCACCTGCCTGATCGCGCCGACGCTCCGGCCGGCGGCCACCGCGATCAGCCCGTCCGCGCCGTGGACATGCTCGTTGCACTGGAGCAAGCTCGCTCGATGGCGATGTACGCTGCCATGATGTCAGCCGGGGACGACGCGGAAGCGCGCGCGCGAGCGGTCTCGGCGGCCAAGGTGCAGATCGGGCGCTCCGGGCGGCTTGTCGGCCAGGAGGCGACGCAACTGCATGGCGGCATCGGCATGACCATGGAGTGCAAGCTCGGCCATTACGTCAAGCGAATGGCGATGATCGAGCGGATGTTCGGCAATACCGGGCATCATCTGTCGCGCATTGCGGCCAAGGGTGGAGTGTTCTGAGCATGGCAACGGGGTCGGAATGGCTGGCGGGGGCAATCGCTTCGACCGGCACGACGCATGTGTTCTTCATCGAGGCGGTGCTGCGGCGCACGCTGATCGCGCTCGAGGAGCTGGGCGTGCAGCGCGTGCTGGGGCACTCGGAAAAGGCCGTGGCCTACATGGCCGACGGCTATGCCCGGGTGGCGGGGCAGCCGGCGTTCTGCTTCGCGCAGTCCGTCGGCGCGGCCAACCTGGCGGCGGGGTTGCAGGACGCCTGGCTGGGCCGTAGCCCGGTGGTGGCGCTGACCGGCCGCAAGGGGCCGATATTGCAGCATCGCAACGCCTACCAGGAAATCGCGCATGCCCCGCTGTACGCGCCGGTGACCAAGTTCAACACCGACGTCGAAACCGCCGCCGACCTGCCGCGGCTGCTGCGCACCGCCCTGCGCGCGGCGACCTCCGGCACGCCGCGCCCGGTGCACCTCGACCTGCGCGGGGTGCAGGGCGAAGTCGTCGAGACAGGCATTGTGGAGGAGGCCGCGGAGATCGGCCGGGGCGTGATGCGGATGCCGCCGCACCGGCCGGTGCCGTCCGATGGCGAAATCGAACGCGCCGCCGCCGCGCTGTGTGGGGCCACAAAGGTGGTGATCATCGCCGGCGAGGGGGCGCTGGCCTCGCGCGCCGGCGCGGAAGTGCTGGCGCTGGCGGAGGCGCTCGCCGCCCCGGTGGCGACCTCGCTGGGTGCGCGCGCGCTGGTGCCGTCGCGGCATATGCTGTGCGTCGGCGTGCCGGGATCGTATTCGGCGCCGCCGGCCAACCGCATCGTCGACCGCGCCGACCTGGTGCTGTTCGTCGGCTGCGACACCGGCGACCAGGTGACCAACACCTGGCGCACGCCCGCGCTCGACACCCCGGTCGTGCAGATCGACCTCGATCCCGAGGAACTCGGCCGCAGCTACAAGAACACCCTCGGCCTGATGGGCGACCCCAGGGCGACGCTGGCCAAGCTCATCGCGGCGGTGGGCAAGCCGCAGCGCGACCGCGGCTATGCCGATTGGGCGGCCCGCCTGGTGGCGGCGTGGCGCGCCGAAATGGCGCCGCTGCTGGCCAGCGAGGCGACCCCGATCCGCACCGAGCGGCTGTGCGCGGAAATCACCGCGGCGCTGCCGGAGGATGCGATCCTGCTGGCCGATACCGGCTATTCCGGCATCTGGACCGGCACCTGCGTGGACCTCAACGGCGCCGGGCAGACCTACCAGCGGGCGGCCGGCTCGCTGGGCTGGTCGTACCCCGCCTCGCTGGGGGCCAAGCTGGCGGCGCCGAAGCGTAAGGTGGTGTGCTTCTCCGGCGACGGTGCGTTCTACTACCACATGGGCGAACTGGAGACGGCGCGGCGCTGCGGCATCGCCACGGTGACGGTGATCAACAACAACTCCGGCTTCGGCCAGTGCGTGCCCGAAGTGATCCAGCTGCAGGGCAACAAGCCCGGCAAGCCCGAGCAGATCATGCGCTTCGGGCCGACCGACTTCGCCGCGGTGGCGCGCAGTTTCGGCGTGCACGGCATTCGCGTCGAGCAACCCGGCGAGATCGGTCCGGCGCTGCGCCGGGCACTGGCCATGGACGAGCCGGTGGTGGTCGACGTGGTCACCGACATCGACTCGCCCGCTCCCGAGCCGTGGGCACCGAAGGAGGCATGACGATGCGCGTAGCGGTAATCGGCGCCGGCCTGATGGGCCATGCGCTGGCTTTGGTGTTCGCCCTGGGCGGGCACGAGGTGCGGCTGACCGACAACAAGCCGATGGCGCTGAAAAACGCCCGCGGCCTCATGGAGAAGGCGCTGGCGACGCTGCGCGAGGCCGGCGAGGTCGACGCCGCGTGGACCGACGACCGCCTGCACGCGGCGGTGAGCCGCTACGCCTCGCTGGCGGACACGGTGCGGGAAGCCGAACTGATCGTCGAGGCGATCGACGAGAACCCGGAGATGAAGCGCGAGCTGTACGCCGAACTCGATCATCTGGCGCCGATGGATGCCATCATCGCCAGCAACACCAGCCGGCTCGACATTTTTCCACTGGTGCCGGAGCGGCGCCAGCGGAACACGCTGATCGCGCACTGGTACACGCCGCCCTACATCGTCGACCTCTGCGACGTGGTGGGCAGCGAACGCACCGCCCCCGCGGTGATCGAAACGATGCGCGACGTGGTGGCGGCGATGGGCAAAAAGCCGGTGGTGATGCGCCGGTTCATCCAGGGCTACATCGCCAACCGCATCCAGGCGGCGATCGGGCTGGAAGTGTACCGGCTGATGGACGAGGGCTACGCCACGCCGCGCGACATCGACGACGCCATCATCCACGGGCTGGCGCTGCGCATTCCCATCCTCGGCCACATGGCCAAGGCGGACTTCACCGGGCTGGCGCTGATGCAGGCGGAACTGCTCAACCACAGCTATCAGCCGCCGCCGGTGCCCGACGCCAGCACCACGCTTAACCGGATGATCGCCAAGGGCCGCATGGGCGTGACCGCCGGGCGCGGCTATTTCGACTGGGGCGGCCGCAGCCCCGAACAGCTGTTCGGCGAACGCGACCGCAAGCTGCTGGCGTTGAAGCGGGCGCTGCGTGCCATCGGCCCGATGCAGAGCGAGGGAGGAACCGGCGAATGATGCAGTTTGACCTGGCCGGCAAGGCTGCCCTGGTCACGGGGGCGGCCTCGGGCATCGGGCTGGCGACGGCCACCATGCTGGCGCGGATGGGCTGCACGGTGGCGCTCGGCTTCCTGCCCGACGATCCGCGCGGACCGCAGGCGGTGGCGCGGCTCGCCAACGAAGGCCACAAGGTGATCGCCGCGCCGGGCAACGTGGGCAAGGCCGGCGAGGCCGAACGCATGGTGCTGGACGCGGTGGCGAAGCTCGGCCGGCTCGACCTGCTGGTGAACAACGCCGGCACGCCGGCCTCGACCCAGGTGGTGCCGCCGGACGCCTTCGACGTGATGACCGAGACGATGTGGGACGCCATTCTGCAAACCAACCTGCTCGGCGTGTTCCGCTGCTCGAAGGCGGCGGTGCCGGCCTTGCGGGCGGCGCGCGGCGCCATCGTGTCGGTGGCCTCGATCGCCGGGGTGAGCAGCCAGGGCAGCTCCGCGCCTTACGGCGCCAGCAAGGCGGGGGTGGTGAACCTGACGCGCAGCCTGGCCCGCGGTCTGGGGCCGGACATCCGGGTGAACGCAATAGCGCCGGGGTCGGTGGACAACGACGAGTGGCCGATCAAGTGGACCGCCGAATACCGCCGCGACGCCACCGAGAAGGCGGCGCTGAAGCGGCGTTGCGCCCCGGAGGACCTCGCCGAGGTGATCGTGTTCCTCGGCTTCGGCGCCGCCATGGTGACCGGGCAGACCGTGGTGGTCGACGGCGGGCTGACGCTATAGGGCCAGGCCGGCCTCTGCTTCGCCCCCTCCTCCAACCCCCTCCCACGGGGGAGGGGGCTATCGAGGCGGCGGCTATTCGCCGGTGAAGCGCCAGGTCGTCTCCGAGCAAAACGTCATGCCGGGTCGCAGCACGACCGAGGGGAAGTCGGGCTGGTTCGGGCTGTTCGGGTAGTGCTGGGTCTCCAGGCACATGCCGGTGCGCCAGGCATGCGGCTTACCGGCGAGGTTGTTGCCGCTGTAAAGCTGGATCGCCGGCTCGGTGGTCGCCACTTCCCAGGTCACGCCCTCGGCCGACACCCGGGCGGCGAACACCGGCGCCGGCCGCGGTGCATCGGCGAGCACGAAACAATGATCGTAGCCCTTGCCGAGCCGCAACTGCTCGTCGTCCGCGCCGACGCGGGCCGCCATTGTCATCGGCTGGCGGAAATCGAACGGCGTGCCGGCGACCGGGCGCCGCTCGCCGAGCGGGATCGCCGCGGCGTCGACCGGCAGGAAGCGGTCGGCGGCGAGCGTCACCTCGTGACCCATCACGTCGCCGCCGCCCGCCAGGTTGAAGTAGGCGTGGCTGGTCAGGTTGACCACCGTCGGCGCATCCGTGGTGGCGGTAAACACCATCCTAATGGTGTCGCCCGCCACCGAATAGCGCAACTCGGTGTGCATCGCGCCGGGGACATTCTGGTCGCCGTCCGCGCTGTCGAGGGTCAGCAGCAACGCGTCGCCGTCTTCCTCCCCCTCCCACAGGCAGCGGGCGAAGCCGATCGGCCCGCCGTGCAGGTTGTTGGTGCCGTTGTTGGCGGCCAGCTGGATCACGCGCCCGTCGAGGGTGAAGCGGGCGTTGGCGATGCGGTTGGCGAAGCGCCCGGCGATGGCGCCGATATGCGAGCCGTCGGCCAGCCATGCCGCCAGCCCGTCCAGCGTCAGCAGTACCTCGCGCCGTTGGCCGCGCACGGGAACGCGTAGCGACATCGCGCGCGCGCCGTAGTTCATCACCGTGAGTTCCATGCCGTTCGGATCGCCGAGGCGCCATGCCTCGATACGCCGCCCGTCCGGCATGGTCCCGATGGTCTTAGCATATGACAACATGGCAGGTTTCCTTCCTCTCTGGCACAAACAGCCGATCGCGCCGAACATGCTCCCAGCCGGAGATTAAACCAATGGACGCGCCACCGCAGCCCGATGCCCGGGTATTGCTGCGCCGTTCGGCCGACGGCATCGACGCGTTCCTCGACCAGCGCGCGTCGCGCCGGAGCGGCAGCTGATCGAACCTGAACCAAGGGGAAACCAACCATGAGCCAAGCCATGTTCGACCGCGCGAGCGAGGATGTCGGCAACATCGTCGAATTCGGCCACGTCAACGTGCGCGTGCCGGACCAGCGCCTGGCGACGCTGTTCTACATCATGGGCCTGGGGCTGACCCGCGATCCCTACCTGGTGGTCGGCATCGACAACATGTGGGTCAACGTCGGCACCAGCCAGTTCCACCTGCCGACCGGGCCGGCGCAGGTGCTGCGCGGCACCACCGGGCTGGTGGTGCCCGACCTGCACGCGCTGCGCGAGCGGCTGGGCGCAGTGGCGCCGCGGTTGGCCGGCACGCGCTTCGCCTGGTACGACGCGGGCGAGCACATCGACCTCACCTGTCCCTGGGGCAACCGCCTGCGCGCGCACCCGCCGCAGCCCCGGTTCGGCCGCGTCACCCTCGGCATGCCCTATGTGGAGGTGGATGCCCCGCTCGGCAGCGCGGCGGCGATCGCGCGCTTCTACCGCGAGACGCTGCAGGGGCTGGCCAGCACCGGCGAGGACGAGCGCGGGTGCTTCGCGCGCGTGGCGGTGGGGCTGGCGGAGGCGATCGTGTTCCGCGAGACCGAGGCGCCGCAGCCTGCCTACGACGGCAACCACATCCAGGTCGCGCTGGCCGATTTCTCCGGACCGTACCGCCGGCTGCTGGCGCGCGGCCTGGTGAGCGAGGAGAGCAGCCAGCACCAATACCGTTTCCAGGACGTGGTGGACCTGGACAGCGGGGCGGTGCTGGTGACCATCGAGCACGAGGTGCGCAGCATGCGCCACCCGATGTATGCGCGTGCGCTGACCAACCGCAACGCCGAGCAGAACAACAACCGCTACGCCCCCGGCCACGAAGCCTGGGCGCCGGCGATGCCGCCGGAGGACATGACGCCGACGCGCTCGACCTTCATGTGATGCCAGTGGACCGAAATGCCGTCTCTTTCGGCTTTTCGGCCCGCTGGCGCCGCGCGCGGTGATGGCGGGGCGGCCGCGCGCAAAACAAAGGCTCTTCATTGACGTGTCCGGAACGCAACGTTACGGTTTTTCGTTCCGGGTCAGGAGGCCGCGATGGCGCAGATCGTCATGCTGAAGCACAAGGACAGCGGCCTGCTCAAGAAGGGCTTCGTCGGCTTTTCCTGGACGACGCTGTTCTTCGGCATGTTCCCCGCGCTGTTCCGCGGCGATTTCCTGACCTTCGTCGGTTCGTTCGTCGTGCTGGCGATCCTCGCCACGCCGACCTTCGGCATCGGCGCGGGGTTCGGCATGTTCGTCTGGGCGTTCTTCTACAATTCGTACTACACCCGAAAGCTGCTCGAGCATGGCTACGTATTGGACGACAACGAAGAGGCCATGCGCGCGGCGCGGTTACGGCTTCGCATCGGCTGATCCGGGCGCTGCTCGCGGGCTTGCGGCACACGCGATTTTGCTGACCCAACATTCGTGCGAGGCGGGATTTTCGCCTCCGGTCGGTGCCATATTGATCCGTATCGCGACGCGAATGCTTGCATAGTCCCGCGTCGGTCGAAACACCTAGTGGGGTAGCCATGCAGGCGGCAAAGTCCGACGCGAGCGGAAAGAACGTGCGTTGATCGCGGACGTGTTGAGTTCGCCGTTGCGGCGCGCGGTCGGCTCGCCGCCGGTGAAGCGTCTGCTGCAACGCGTCTACGACAGTTATTTCGCCGGCGTTTCCGGCGACGTGCGGCTGTTCAGCGGGATCTATCCCGATTTCGCGGCCGCCCAGGCCGCCGCGCCCGGCGGCCGTCCCCTCGGCTACGACAATCCGGCCAGCGCGATGCGACTGGCCGAGGAGCGGCACCACATCTTCGACTGCGACTATCCGATGCTGTACTGGGCCGAACGCCTGTTTCCGCAGATCCGGCGGGTGTTTGACCTGGGGGGCAATGTCGGCATCAGTTACTACGCCTGGCGGCGCTACCTCAGCTATCCGGAAGGGCTGGATTGGCTGGTCTGCGACGTGCCGGCGGTGGTCGCCGCGGGCGAGCGGATCGCGCGCGGGGAGGCTGCGCCAGGGCTGCGCTTCACCACCGAAACCACCGAACTGGCCGGCACCGACCTGCTGATTTCGGCAGGAGTGCTGCAATTCCTCGGGCACCCGTTCGCCTTGTTCGACCAGGCCGGGGCGCTGCCGCGCCACGTGCTGCTGAACAAGACCCCGTTGTACGAACGCGAGGACGCGGCGACGCTGCAGACCATGGGCACGGCGTTCAATCCGTACCACCTGTTCAACCGCGCCGGTTTCTTCGCCCGTTTCGTGCAGCTTGGGTACAGGCTGGTGGACACCTGGACCAACCCGGGGATGGGCGCGCGCATCCCGTTCCATTCCGCCTACGACGTGCCGGCATTTTCCGGCTGCTACCTGGTGCGCGACTGACGGGCAGCGCACGACTACAGTTGCAGGTGGGCCGCCCGCAGCGCCGCGTCGCCTTGCAATTCCGCCATGCCGCCCGACCAGATCACCCGGCCGGTTTCGATCACCGTCGCGCGGTCGGCGACGCGGGCGGCGAAATGCAGGTTCTGCTCGGCCAGCACCACCGTCAC
>CAIMEK010000180.1 GCA_903839965.1 uncultured Acetobacteraceae bacterium
ACTGCGACAGCTGCGAGGAGCCGAAGAACTCCCGCACCGCCGCGGCCGCCGGCTTGGCGTTGATCAGGTCGTGCGGCATCACCGTGTCGATGTCGACGCTGCCCATGCGTTCGCGGATGGCCCGTTCCATGCGCAGCAGGCCGACCCGGTACTGGTTCTCCATCAGCTCGCCGACCGAGCGCACGCGGCGGTTGCCGAGGTTGTCGATGTCGTCGATCTGGCCGCGGCCGTCCTTCAGCTCGCAGAGGATTTTCACGGTGCGCAGGATGTCGTCCTTGCGCAGCACCCGCACGCTGTCGGGGATGCCGGGGATACTCAGCCGCATGTTCATCTTCACCCGTCCGACCGCGGACAGGTCGTAGCGGTCGGGGTCGAAGAACAGGCCGCGGAACAGTGCCTCGGCCGTCTCCGGCGTCGGCGGCTCGCCCGGCCGCATGACGCGATAGATGTCGACCAGCGCCTCGTCGCGGTTGGAATTCTTGTCGACGGCCAGGGTATTGCGGATCCACGGGCCGTTCTGCTGGTCGATCGCCAGCATCGGCAGCCGCTCGATGCCGGCCGCCTCCAGCGCCGCGAGCCGCGCCTCGGCCAGTTCCTCGCCGGCCTCGGCGTAGATTTCGCCGGTCTCGGCGTTCACCAGGTCCTCGGCGACGAAGCGGCCGAGCAGGTCGGTGCGGCCGACCAGCACTTCCTGGGTTTTCTCGGCGATGCGCTTGACCGCGCGGGCGGTCAGCTTGGCGTCGGCCTCGGCCACCACCTCGCCGGTATCGGCGTCCACCAGCGACTCCAGCAGCTTCTGGCCGCGGAACGCCTCGGGGTCGAACGGCCGCGCCCAGCCCTTCGCCGA
Organism: uncultured Acetobacteraceae bacterium; assembly: GCA_903839965.1. Lineage (GTDB taxonomy): Bacteria > Pseudomonadota > Alphaproteobacteria > Acetobacterales > Acetobacteraceae > Rhodovastum. The sequence continues at coordinate 848 of CAIMEK010000180.1, forward strand.
GTGGGTGAACACCACCTGGCCGTAAAAGGTGTTGAGGATTTCCTCGGCGTCCATGCCGCGGATCTCGCCGAGCTCCACCGGCTCGCCCCGGGCTTCGCGGTCCTGGCGCAGCTGCTCGGCGTACTGGCTTTCCAGCGCGTAGAACAGCGTGGTGACCGGCAGCTTGCGCTTGCGGTCGATGCGCACGAACACCAGGTCCTTGCTGTCGAACTCGAAGTCGAGCCAGGAGCCGCGATAGGGGATCACCCGGGCGGCGAACAGGTACTTGCCGGACGAATGTGTTTTGCCCTTGTCGTGGTCGAAGAACACCCCCGGGGAACGGTGCATCTGGCTGACGATGACGCGCTCGGTGCCGTTGATGATGAAAGTGCCGTTGTCCGTCATCAGGGGCATGTCGCCCATGTAGACGGGCTGCTCCTTGATGTCGCGGATCGAGCGCGCGCCGGTGTCCTCGTCGACGTCCCAGACGATCAGGCGGAGGATGACCTTCAGCGGCGCGGCGTAGGTCATGCCGCGCTGGATGCACTCCTCGACGTCGTATTTGGGCTCTTCCAGCTCGTAGTAAACGAACTCCAGCCGCCCACGGCCGGCGAAATCGTCGATCGGGAAGACCGACTTGAACACCTCCTGCAGCCCCGTGTTGGTGCGGCTGTCATGCGGCGTCGCCATCTGCAGGAACGCCTCGTAGCTGGCGCGCTGCACATCGATCAGGTTGGGCATCGGCGCCACTTCGGGGATGCGCCCGAAATTCTTGCGGATGCGCTTTTGCCCGGTGAACGGCTTGGTGATCGCGTTCATGCCTGTCCTGCTGCCCCGTCCAGATGTCCCGCCGATGTGGCTCGGCCTGCGGTCCCGTAAGCGCCCCGGAACTCCCGGGGTCTCGTCGTCCTGCGTCGCTCGCCGTCAGTTACGCTGCCGAAGCAGCGCAAACACGAACAGAGACCCCCGGGCACCGTGCCTGGGAAGCCTCTGCCCGTTCCTCACCTGCAATCCCGGAAGCGAGCCCCCCGGGGATGCCTCGTCGCCGTCTACTTGACTTCGACAGTGGCGCCCTGCTCTTCCAGCACCTTCCTGATCTTCGTGGCCTCGTCCTTGTTGACGGATTCCTTTACCGTCTTGGGCGCGCCCTCAACCAGATCCTTGGCCTCTTTCAAGCCGAGGCCGGTGATGGTGCGAATCTCCTTGATGACGTTGATCTTCTTGTCGCCAACCTTGGCCAGGATGACGGTAAACTCGGTCTGCTCCTCAACCGGCGCGGCGGCTGCGGCGGCGGCGACAGGAGCGGCGGCGGCCACCGGAGCGGCGGCGGATACGCCCCACTTCTCCTCGAGCAGCTTCGAGAGTTCGGCGGCTTCCAGCACGGTCAGGCTGGACAGCTCATCCACCAGCTTCACAAGATCGGCCATTTTCGTGTAACCCCTAATCTAAGTCCTGGTCGGTTCCATGCAAGCCCGGTTCAGCGGGCCTGCCATAACGTTTACGCAAGCGCATCGCGGCGTTCGCGATCAGGCTGCCTCGGCTGCCTCGTCCTTCCTGGCATAGGCCGCCAGCACCCGTGCGACCTGTCCGCCCGGCGCCTGCAGGATGCCCGCGATCCGGGTGGCAGGGGTCTGGATCATCCCCACCAGCCGCGCGCGCAGCTCCGCCAGCGACGGCAGCTCGGAGAGCGCCTTGATCCCAGCCGCGTCCAGCGTCTGGGTTCCAAGCGAACCTCCGAGCACAGCGAACTTGTCGTTTATCCGGGCGAACTCGACGGCGGTCTTCGCCACGGCCACCGGGTCCTTCGACCACGCGAGCGCGGTCGGTCCCTTCAGCAGCGGCTTGATGCCCTCGAACTGGGTCCCATCCAAGGCGAGCGTGGCCAGCCGGTTCTTCGCGACCTTGTAGGTCGCTCCCGCAGCCCGCATCCGTCGGCGCAGATCGGTGGCCTCGGCCACGGTCAACCCCTTGGGCTGGGCGACCACAACCATGGACATGTCTGCGAAGACGGCCGCCAGGGAGGCGACGAAATCGCGCTTCTCCGTACGGTCCAAAACCCGTCTCCTGTATGGCCTGGCGCGTGTGGACCGCACCCGGCCGGGTTGCCCTCTGGGCCGCACCGACGCCATCAGGCGCCCGGGCGGACCCGGTTCGCCTGCCCTTGCGGAGCCGGCCGCACCTGCGGCAGGCCCCGTAGCCGGAACCGCCAGGGGATCGGGGCCACGCGGCCCGCTTCACCCTCGGCTTCCCCGTCTCCCGTGCGCGGGCCGAAGCCCCTTAGGACGGCCCGGGCGAACCCGGGCTCAATCACGAACGGTCTCGGACAGGTTCGGGGGCTCCCGCCCCCTGCCCGCCGGCCCCACCGGGCCGGCGTATCTCTCCTCAGCCGGCCAGCGAGGCCACGTCGACCCGCACGCCCGGCCCCATGGTGGAACTCAGCGCCACCTTCTGTACATAAGTGCCCTTGGCACCGGCCGGCTTGGCCTTGACGATGGCGTCGGCGAACGCCTTGGCGTTCTCCAGCAGCTTCTCGACCGGGAAGCTGGCCTTGCCGATGCCGGCATGGACGATGCCCGCCTTCTCGGCGCGGAACTCGACCTGGCCCGCCTTGGCCGCCTGGATGGCGCCCTTGACGTCCATGGTGACGGTGCCCAGGCGGGGATTCGGCATCAGGCCGCGCGGCCCGAGGATTTTGCCGAGCCGGCCGACCAGGCCCATCATGTCGGGCGTGGCGATGCAGCGGTCGAAGGCAAACTCGCCGGCCTGCACGCGCTCGGACAGGTCCTCGGCGCCCACCACGTCCGCGCCGGCCGCCAGGGCCTCCTCGGCCTTGGCGCCGCGGGCGAACACGCCCACGCGCAGGGTCTTGCCGGTGCCGTTCGGCAGGCTGATCAGGCCGCGCACCATCTGGTCGGCGTGGCGCGGGTCGATGCCCAGGTTCATCGAAATCTCGACGGTCTCGTCGAACTTGGCCTTGGCGTTCTGCTTCACCAGGGCGACCGCCTGCGCCAGCGTCACCGGCTTGCTCTTGTCGAAGTCCGCGTAGGCCGCCTTGAGCCGCTTGTCGTGCGCCATCGGGTCAGCCCTCCACCACGGTGAGGCCCATCGAACGGGCCGAGCCGGCCAGCATCCGCACGGCACCGTCCACGTCGTTGGCGTTCATGTCCTTCATTTTCTGCGCGGCGATCTCGCGCAACTGGCTCGTGGTCACCCGGCCGACCGGGGCATTCTTGCCCACTGCGGTCGAGCCTTTCTCGATGCCCGCCGCCTTCTTGAGGAAGTGCGTGTTCGGCGGCGTCTTCATAATGAACGAGAAGGTGCGGTCGCCATACGCCGTGATCACCACGGGCACCGGCATGCCGGGCTCCATCTGGGCGGTGACGGCGTTGAATTCCTTCACGAAAGCCATGATATTGAGGCCGCGCTGGCCGAGCGCGGGGCCGACCGGCGGCGAGGGGTTCGCCTTGCCGGCTGGAATCTGCAGCTTGATGTAGCCGACGATCTTCTTCGCCATGATGTATCCCTGGTCCTGTGGCAGGGACCGCGGTGCATGCAACCGGGCAGCCACCAGGGCTGCCGGTCTCCCGCGTTCCGGTTGAACGGGGGCGTCTAGCGCGGTCGGCGTCCGGAGTCCAGTGCCGATTCGCGCCGCGCCGCCGGCCGGCTCAGGACAGGTCGATCTCGGTGGTCAGCACGTAGCCCGCCCAGCCGCCCGGCGCCTCGACCTCGGCCCACTGGAACAGGTCCTTCCAGACCAGCCGGCGGACCTGCACGCGCTGGCCGCCGCGCAGCGCGACCAGGGGCGCACCGCCGCGCTCCGGCTCGCGCAGCAGCAGCGCCCCGCCCGGGCGCACGACGGCGGCGCGCAGGTATCCCGCCTCCACCGGTGCCGCCCGCAGGGCGGCGGTCTGGCGGGAGTGTCCGACCCAGGCGGTGAGGCTGACCACCAGCAACACAGCGGCAATGCCGCCGCCCGCCAGCGCCCATGTCCGCAGGTTCGCCCGCAGGCGGTCGAACCGGTTCTGCAGCCGGCCGTTTTCCTCGCGCAGCACGTCGCGCTCCCAGGCGGCGCGGCGCGCGTCGTCGTCCAGCTGCGACAGGGTGCGGCGCAACCTCGAGACCTCCGCCGCCAGGCGGTCATGCTCGGCGCCGCCCGCGACGTCGGCGGCTCCGGCCAGGAAGATGCGCTTGAGATCGCCCCCGCTCAGGCCGATGCGCCGCGCCATCGCGCCGACCGCGCGCCCGGCGTTGTCGGCCTCGCCCTCCTCGGAGGCGAGCATGGCCAACCGGGCCGCAAGACGCTCAAGATCGGCCTCGGCCCCAGGTCCGTTCGCCTCGTTCACCCCACCTCCGGCATCGTCGCGAAAGTGTAGCCCCGATCGCCGGACCGAACCACCATCACGGTGGCTGCTTACCCCGCCCGCATCAGGCGCGTTCGACCTCGGCGGCGAGCACATAGCCGCCGCCCCGCACCGTCTTGATGAGCTGCGCCTGCCGCCCTTCGTCCTCCAGCTTGCGCCGCAGCCGGCTCACCGTCACGTCGATGGTGCGGTCGAACTGGCCAGACGAGCGGCCGCGCAGCAGGTCAAGCAGCATGTCGCGGGGCAGCACGCGATTGGGCCGCTCGGCCAGAACGACCATCAGGTCGTACTCGCCGTCGGTCAGCGGCACCTCGACGGTTTCGGGATTGAGCAGGCGGCGGCGCACGAGGTCGAGCGTCCAGCCCGCGAAGCGCAGGGCGCGCGGCCCGGACTCGATCCCACGCTCGGTCGGCTCGCCGGTCCGGCGCAGCACCGCCCGTACGCGGGCCAGCAGCTCGTGCGGATTGACCGGCTTGGCCATGTAGTCGTCGGCCCCCAGCTCGAGCCCGACGATGCGGTCGGTCACCTCGCCCATCACCGACACCATGATGACCGGCACCTGGGAGAAGCCGCGCAGCCAGCGGGCGAAATCCAGGCCGCTCTCGCCGGGCAGCATCAGATCGAGGACGATCAGGTGGAACTGGCCGAGCGGTAGGACGTGCCGGGCTTCGCGCGCATCGCCAACCGCGCTCACCCGGAACCGGTGCCGCTCCAGGAAACGAACCAGCAGTTGGCGGATCTCGGGATCGTCGTCCACCACCAGGATATGCGGCATCCCGCCGCTGTTTGGGCCAGTGTCCATGGCCATATGTATAGGGCAGCCTGGCCGGGTTCTGCACGTCCAAGTTGTATGATCTACCAGTTTTTCTCGCATTTCGACGGTACGAAAACGGTGGTTCCGTTCCCCCATCCGCCCGCCTCGGCACGCGCCGGCCTCGCTGCGCTCGCGGCAGCCGACCCCGATCTCGGCCGCATCGAGGCCACCGCCGGCCCCTTGCCCTGGCGGCGGCGGGCCGACGGCTTCCCGGGGCTGCTGCAGGCCATCGTCGGCCAGCAGATCAGCAACCAGGCGGCGGCGGCGATCTGGCGCCGGCTGCACGCCACGCCGGGGGCGCTGCGGCCGGAAGGACTGTTGGCGCTACCCGACGAGGCGTTGCGCCTGGCCGGGCTGTCGCGGCCGAAGATCGCGCACGCCCGTGCGCTGGCCGCTGCCTTCGCCGAGGGGCGGCTCGACGCGGCGGCGCTGGCCGCCATGGCGGATACCGACGCGGTGGCGGCGATCGTCGCGGTGCGCGGCATGGGCGTGTGGTCGGCCGAGATCTACCTGTTGTTCGCGCTCGAGCGCTTCGACGTGTTCCCCGCCGGCGACCTCGCGTTGGCGGCGGCGGCGGCCCACCTGAAGGGCCTGCCCGGCCGACCCGGACCGGCGGCCCTGCGCGCCCTGGCCCAGCCCTGGCAACCCTGGCGGGCGCTGGCCGCGCGCCTGCTCTGGCACCATTGGCGGCAGGTGACCGGCCGCCCCGCCATGGACGACCTTCCGCCGGCGTGATACCGCCGGCGCGAAAGGTCGTGCCATGCCCGAATGCTTCCATCCGCTGATGCCGATCACCCGCGAAGGCCCGATCGCCCTGGTGACCTTCAACCGCCCCGAGGTGCGCAACGCCTTCGACCTGTCGATGTGGCGCGGCCTGCAGGCCACCATGGAGGCGCTGTCGGCGGAAGAGGACCTGCGCTGCATCGTGCTGCGCGGGGCCGGCGAGGCAGCGTTCAGCGCCGGGGCCGACATCGCCGCGGTCGGCGCCGAACGCGGCACAAGGGCGCTGGAGGATGTCTACGCCGCCGTGCTGCACACCTCTTTCCAGTCGATCCGGCTGTGCCGGCACCCGGTGGTGGCGATGATCATGGGCGCCTGCGTCGGCGGCGGCGCCGGCATCGCCACCATGTGCGACTTCCGGGTCGGCGGCGAAGGCATCCGGTTCGGCATCACCGCGCGCAATCTCGGCATCTGCTACCCGTATGCGGAGATCGACCCGGTCATCCAGATGGTCGGCATCGGCGTGGCGGCGGAAATCCTCATCGAGGGCCGCATCTTCAACGGCCGCGAGGCTTACGAGAAGGGACTGCTGTCGCGGCTGGTGAGCGACGACGCGGTGCCGGCGGAGGCGATGGCGCTGGCGCGACGCATTGCCGAGGGCAGCCCGCTGTCGGCGCGCTTCCACAAGGCGGCGCTGCGCAAGCTGCGCGGTCCGTCGCCGATTTCGCCGGACGAGGACCTGGCGGTGAACGGCTTCGTCGAGACCGAAGACTTCCACAATGCGGTGGGAGCCTTCCTGGCCAAGCGCAAGCCGGTCTGGCGCGGCCGCTGACCGAAGACCGGCGCTGACATTCCCGTGTATTGATACACCAGGATGCGTACTCGATACGCCAGACAATATTACCTGTAGTTGAATTGATCCGGTATTTGCTTTCGTGTATCACGCAACTGCGATTGCGCTGCTGTTGTCTGACGTGATCGTGAGTGTCTGGACGCCCCCCGCGCGTGGCACGTTCGCAAAGTTGCACCGGGATGCCGCAGCGCGGGTGCGCCGGGTTGCCCGAATTGGGGGCGGATCGGATGTTTGCTCGACTGTCGAGACACAGGAACGATCGGATCGGGGCAGCCGGCGGCGCGCCGGTGCCGCTGGACACCCTCGATGGTTCCCCCGCGCGGACCGCGCCCGGGCGCGCCGCCGCCCGGCATCGCCATTCCGCGCCCGCAGGAATGGGCACGGCGCATACCTGGCACGCATCGCCCGGCCTGACCTCGGCGAACTCGGTTCCGATGCCCACGCCGCTGCCGTGGTCGCTGGCGGTGCTGGTCATCGCCACGGTTTCGCTCAGCCTCTGGGCCGGGCTGTGGGGCGCGGGCAGCTGGCTGTTCGCCCACTGATACGCCCACCCCGGCGAATCCCCGCCGCGTCCGCGACAAGCCCTCCGCCGGTATCGGTCGCAATGTGCACCGATGGCTGCGCTTGAGGATTGCAGGCGGTTCCGACAGCGGCTTCAATCGGCCGATGGACCTGGCGATCGCCCCCGACCAAACCCCCGAGGCGGCGCCGCTGCCGATCCTGCTGGCGCGCCCGGAGCGCCAGAGCGTGCCGCTGGTGTTCGTGTCGGCGCATTCCGGCCGCGATTATCCCGCCGAGTTCGTCGCCGCCGCCCGTCTGGACGGGCTGACCCTGCGGCGCAGCGAGGACGGGTTCGTCGATGAGCTGTTCGCCGCGGCCCCGTCGTTCGGCGCCCCCCTGCTGGCCGCCACCTTTCCGCGGGCGTTCTGCGACGCCAACCGCGAACCCTGGGAACTCGACCCGGCCATGTTCGAGGAGCGGCTGCCGGCCTGGGTGAACACCGCCAGCGCCCGGGTGGGGGCGGGGCTGGGAACGATCGCCAAGGTGGTCGCGTCGGGCGAGGCGATCTACCAGCGCAAGCTACGCTTCGCCGAGGCGGAACGGCGGGTGCGGCTGTACTGGGAACCTTTTCACACCGCCCTGCGCGAGCTGGTGGACGAAATCCGCCGCCAGTTCGGGGTTTGCGTGCTGGTGGACTGCCACTCCATGCCGGGCAACTGCACCGCGCCTCACCCGCCGGCCGACTTCGTGCTCGGCGACGCGCATGGCACCACCTGTTCGCCGCTGGTGGTGCAGCGGGCGGAGGCGGCGCTGGCGGGGCGGGGCTACCGGGTCGGTCGCAACGATCCGTATGCCGGGGGCTACATCACCCGCCATTACGGCCGACCGCGCGAGGGCGTGCACGCGCTGCAGGTCGAGGTATGCCGGCCGCTCTATATGGACGAGGCGCGCATGGCCAGGCTGGCGTCGTTCGAGGCCGTGCGCGACGACATCACCGCGCTGGTGGCGGGGCTGGCCGGGCTGGATCCGGCGTTCGACGAGCGCTGATCGGACGCGGACGAAAAAAATGGCGGCGCCTTGCAGCGCCGCCAAGTTTAGGGAGGAAACGTCCAAGAAAGCAGCTCGGCGTCGCCGCCGTGCTGCAGCGCAATAGGTAGGGTTATCACTCGCGGAATGCAAGCATTTTTTTGCATTGCAGTATCGCCGGAATGTGAACCCTGCTGGCTTGATGGGTCACCGCTTCGAGAGCGCCGCCACGGGTGATTACCGTTCGTTAACCCTGCTGCGTATAGCCTCTGGCCATGCGCATACTGTCATTGGTTGCCGTTTTCCTGTGTGCCGCCATTTCCGGCCGGGCTGAAGCCCAGGGGCTTCGGCCCGGCCTGAATCCAGGCATGCAATGTCGCGCCGCCATCCGTTCCGCCGAACGGGCGGCGGGCATCCCCGACCACCTGATGGCGGCGATCGGCCGGGTCGAAAGCGGCCGGGTCGGGCCCGACGGGGCGGTGCACCCGTGGCCCTGGAGCATCAACGCCGAAGGTACCGACTACGTTTACGAGACCAAGGCGGCGGTAATTGCTGCCGTGCAGGCGTTGCAGGCCAAGGGCGTCCGCTCGATCGACGTCGGTTGCATGCAGGTCAACCTGATGTACCATCCACAGGCCTTCCCGAACCTTCAGCAGGCCTTCGACCCGGTCGAAAACGCCCGCTACGCCGCCCGCTTCCTGGTCGTGCTCAAGGCGCAGACCGGCGCCTGGGAGAAGGCCACCGCCTGGTACCACTCCGCCACGCCGGAACTGGGCGAGCCGTATCAACGAAAAGTGATGGCGCTGTGGCCCGAGGAGAAGCGCCGTGGCGGCGACAACCTGCGCTCCGAGCTGGCGGCCGCCTGGGGCGCCACCTTGCGGCCGACCCAGCCGGGCGGAACCCTCATGCAGGTGAACCGCTCGGTCTCCGCCCGCGTGCTGGCGATGCCGGGCACCGGGCGCGGACTGGATGCCTATCGGTCACGCCCGATTCCGGTTGCCTCGCGCGCCCTGGCGCAGACGCCGCTCTGACTCTTTGTTTGAAAGTGTGATTCACGCCTTCCGACCTGGCCGCCTCAAACGATCACACTCTACGCCAGCGGGGCGGTGGCGACGCCGTCTTCGGTGCCGGTGACGAACAGCACGCGGCCACCTTCCTCGGCTGAAACCATCAGCATGTCGCCGGCGGCAAACATGTCCGCGGCGTCGTCGAAAAAGCCCCGCGAAGCCACCCGCTCCAGGCGCGCCGCGCCGGCGCGGTAGTGCCAGAGAGTAAAACCCTGCGCATAGGCCAGCACGGACAAGTTACGGATGGCGAAATACATGGTGCGCTCCGAACATGAAAAAGGGCCGTTCCCGAGAAGGAACGGCCCTGCGAGTTTTGACAGGAGGAGGGTCGGCGCCCGGCCATAGCTCGGCCGCCGACGGGAGGGACACTAGGGCGGAGGGCAAAATAGAGTCAAGGAAAAATTCCTATTTTTTGCCGCCCGCATATTCAAGCCACGATCCCCTTGACGCGGAGCGGCCATTCCAGCCGGTCCAGCGCCTCCCGCCATATCCGCCAATCGCAACGCTCCGGCGGAAACTTGGGATTCGGCGCCATGCCGCGCTCGCCCCAGATGCGCAGGATGCGGGCATGCAACAGGTCGATGCGGCGGCGGCGATAAAGCTGGTCGAGACACTTCACCACATCGTCGGGATCGCAGGGGCGCGCCGTGCGGGGCCCATCGCAATGGCTGCCCTCGCGGCGGGCGACCAGCGCGCCCATGGTCCAGAACCAGGCCTGCTCGGCACTGCAGAACGGTTCGGCCCGCACGCCGCGGGAGGGCGCGGGAGGGGCTACGGGCATCGGGGCGCAGGCCAGGGCGTGCATCAGGCGATCTCCTTGGACGGGCATCGGGCGGCAGGAACATTATGGGAACATATACCCGAACCAAGACATGCTACGCAAGCGGAATATGCACATTTTCCTATTTCTTTTGGTCCGAAATCCTATCACAATGCATTGACGCTTTCAGTCACGACCGAGTCGCGGGCGACGCTTCGGGAATGCCCGCTGGAGCCTGACATGAAACACGATGAAGTCTGGCGCGCCCTCGATACCCTCGCCGCCGAGTATGGGCTGTCGTCCTCCGGGCTGGCCAAGCGGTCCGGCCTGGACCCGACCACGTTCAATCCCTCGAAACGGTTTATGCCGGACGGACGCGCGCGCTGGCCGAGCACGGAAAGCCTCGCCAAGGTGCTCAACGCAACCGGCGCCACGCTCGAAGCCTTCACCGCCCTGGTCACCGGCGCGCGCGCCCTGCCGGCCGGCGTGCGGGCCAGCCAGGCCGCGCCGCGCCGGGTGCCGCTGATCGGCTTCGCCCAGGCCGGCGGCGACGGGTTCTTCGACGACGGCGGCTATCCGATCGGCGGGGGCTGGGACGAAGTGGCATTGCCCGAAATCGCCGACCCGAACGCCTATGCGCTGGAGATCAGCGGCGAGTCGATGGAGCCGGTGTTCCGCGACGGCGATGTGGTGATCGTCTCGCCGGCGGCGCCGATCCGCCGCGCCGACCGCCTGGTGGTGCGCACCGTCGAGGGCGAAGTGATGGCCAAGCAGCTCGCCCGCCGCTCGGCCCGCCGGATCGATCTGCGCAGCCTCAATCCGGCGCATCCGGACCGCAGTTTCGAGTTGGGCCAGGTGGCCTGGATGCACCGCATTGTCTGGGCCAGCCAATAACCAAGGCGAAGGCTCGGTTTTGTCACTTCCCCTGGCCCTGGGGAATCGGCCAGGATAGGTCATGCGGTGGTTGTTGGCGGCGTTCCTGGCACTGACCCTCGCCGAGCCGGCGCGCGCCGCCGAACCGGTCGACACCACGCTCGCGCTGATCAGCGACGTCTCGCGCAGCATCGACGACACCGAATTCACCCTGCAGAAGGACGGCTACCAGGCCGCCTTCAACAACCGCGACGTGATCGCCGCCATCAAGGCCGGCCCGATCGGCGCCATCGCCGTCACCTATATCGAGTTCGCCGGCGCCTACGAGGTGCGCACGGTGGTGGACTGGACGGTGATCCGCGACGCCGCCTCCGCCGCCGCCTTCACCGAGCGGCTGCGCGCCGCGCCGCGCATGTTCTGGGGCCGCACCGCCATCGGCGCGGGCATGGAACATGCGCTGCAGGCCCTCGCGGCGGCTCCCTTCGAGGCGCAGCGCCGGGTGATCGACGTGTGCGGCGACGGCACCAACAACAATGGCCCCGACGTCGCCGGCGTGCGCGACAAGGCGGTGGAAGCGGGGGTCATTGTCAACGGGCTGGCGATCATCAATGAGCGCCCGGTGTCCTGGACGTTCGCCCATGTCCAGCCGCCCGGCGGATTGCCCAACTACTACCGCGAGAACGTCACCGGCGGCCCCGGCAGCTTCGTGCTGGAAGTGCATGACTTCCGCAGCTTCGGCGCCGCGATGACCCGCAAGCTGATCAACGAGATCGCGCTCGGCGGCGTCCCGCCCATCCGGTTCTGACGCCCGGGCGGCTGGTTTGACCGCCGCCGGCCGGCGGTTAGACTGCCCATGCGACACTCAAGAGGCAAACGACGTGGAATTCCGCACTCTCGGCCGCTCGGGCCTGCGCGTCTCGGCAATCGGGCTCGGCTGTAACAACTTCGGCGCCCGCATCGATCTGGACGCCACCCGCAAGGTCATCCACCAGGCGCTCGACCTCGGCATCACGCTGTTCGACACCGCCGACATCTACGGCGGCAAGGGCGGCGCGGAGACGGCGATGGGCCAGGTGCTCGGCGATGCCCGCAAGCGCATCGTGCTGACCAGCAAGTTCGGCATGCCGATGGACGACAGCGGCGAGCGGCAGGGCGGCTCGCGGCGCTGGATCATGACCGCGGTCGAAGACAGCCTGCGCCGGCTGCGCACCGACTGGCTCGACCTCTACCAGCTCCACCAGGCCGATCCGCTGACGCCGATCGAGGAAACGTTGCGCGCGCTGGATGATCTGGTCCGCCAGGGCAAGGTCCGCTACCTGGGCTGCTCGAACCTGCCGGCCTGGCAGATGGTCGAGGCCCAGTGGACGGCGCGCCAGCTTGGCCAGGCCGGGTTCGTTTCCTGCCAGGACCAGTATTCGCTGGTGGTGCGCGACATCGAGCGCGACGTCATCCCCGCCGCCTGCGCCTATGGCATGGGGCTGCTGCCCTTCTATCCGCTGGCCGGCGGGCTGCTCACCGGCAAGTACCGCCGCGACGCGCCGCTGCCGGAGCAGGCGCGCCTGACCAAGCTGCCGGCGCTCGCCGAACGCTATCTGACCGAGGCGAACTGGACGAAGGTGGAGAAGCTGACGGCATTCGCCACGGCGCGCGGCCGCACCATGCTGGAGCTTGCGTTTTCCTGGCTGCTGGCGCGCCAGCCCGTGGCCAGCGTGATCGCCGGCGCCACCGGCCCGGAGCAGGTTCGCCAGAACGTCAGCGCGGGCGAATGGCGCCTCTCCAGCGACGATATTGCCGAGATCGACCGCCTGACGGCGGCGAGTTGACCTGGTTGCCGCGGCCTGCCGCGCTGCCGCTAGCCGGCGGTGGCCATGGCACGGCGCTTCGCCTTCGCTCGGACCGGCGCCTTCTTGCCGGTCGGCGGCGCGGCCGAGTTCGTCAGCAGGCCACGCAGGTCGGCGAGCAATTCCTGGCCGATGCGGGTGCGCTGCACGATCACGCTGCGGCGGTCGCGCGGATCCTGCGCCCGCCGCGCCAGGCCGAGCGCGCCAAGCCGGTCGAGCGAGCGGGTGATGGCCGGCTTGGAGACGCGCAGCTGAGCGGCGAGGCCCCGGACGGTATGCGGGCCTTCCTCGAGATAGCAGATCAGGAATACGGCAAGCTGGCGGGCCGACAGATCGGGACCATCCCGGCGTACCAAGCCGACGATGGTATGACGGAGCGTCTCAGCAAGACGTTCAGCCGGAACCGAGGGACTGGGCATTGGCGCACTCTTCTGATCTCTGACGCAATGATGTTATCTTTGCAACTTTCTCCGACCGACGTCATCCGGAAAATTGCTGATTGGCGACGAATCTCGTTTCCCGCATCGATCCGGCCATGCGATTTTCCAAACAGCGACTGCAACGGAGCGGACCATGCCGGATAGCGAATCGATCGGCACGCAGTTGGCCGCCGCGCTGCGACGCAAGGTGGAACTCGAGGTTGCCCTGCAGGCGGCCCCGGACGATGCCGTGCTGCGCGGCGCGTATTTCGACCATCTGCTCGCGTTGGCGGCCCAGCACACCGGTCTCGGCTACGCCATGCTGCCCGAACTCGGGCATCCCGTGTATTTCCGTGGCGCCACCCCCGACGTGGCGAACCTGGTCCAGGTGTTCCGCGACCGGGTGCTGGAGATGCCGATGGCGGCCACGCCCCGGCGCATCCTCGTGCTCGGTGCCTACGCGGGCTACGCCGCGGTGTGGCTGGCGCGCCGCCATCCGCTCGCCGAGATCGCCTGCGTCGAGCCGATGCCGGGCAACCTGCGCCTGCTGGCGCTGAACATCGGCCCATGGCCGCACATCCGCATGCTCGCCACGGCGGCCTGGCACAGCACCACGCGGCTCGCGGTGGGCGTGCGGCTGGCCGGCGACTGGGCGCCCGCGCTGCACGACCGCGCCGAAGAGAGCGAGCGCAAGGTGCCGGCTCGCCCGGTGGGTGACCTGCTCGCCCTCCTGGGCTGGCCGGAAGTCGATTATGTGCTGTGCGATGTGGTGGGCAGCGAGGCGGCGGTGTTCGCGGACCCACAGGCGCCCTGGCTGCACCAGTTGGACGCGGCGTTGGTGCAGACCTACCCGGCCCTGGTCCAGGGCGTCGAGCAGACGGTCGCGGCGTGCTTCCCCGTGGCCTTCTACGATCACCGCCGGAACGGTGAGTACGAGGTGTTCGAGCGCCGCGTGCCGCTGCGCGCCTATCCGCCCGGCCCGCCGGTGCTGAAACTCATAGCCGACGAGCCGGGCTTCGCGCCGCTGCTGCTGCACGATCTGGAGCCGGTGCCCTGGGCGTTCTTCGTCTTCGACAGCCGCTCCTGCCAGTTGCATCCCGGCCAACCCGGCCAGCCCAAGGCACGCGCCGTGTTCGCGCGCCAACTGTCCGGGCAGACCAGGTTCACGGTCACCCTGCACCATGCCGGCGTGTCCGCCGCGCCGATCGCCTTCACGATCACGGTGGAGCAGCCCGACGGCAGCGAGGTGGTGCGTGCCGAGCGGGTCGTCGGCGCCCTGGAGCAGATAACCTTGTCGGTGCCGTTGCCCGCCCTCACCGGCCCGCATGCCATCGTGCTGCAGACCGCCATGGCACCCGGCGCCGTCAACAACAACAACGCCTGGGCCCGCTGGCTGGACCCCACGCTCAGCTAAGCCTGGGCCGGGCGCGTCCGAGGCGGATCAGCACGAAGGTCTGGAACACGCCCATCAGGATCATCTGCACGCCCACCGCGACGAACGGCACCGACCAGCCGAACAGCGGCACCGCGAGGGCGAACAGCGACGGCCCGGCCACATAGCCGAGGAAGGTGAACATCGTGCTCCCCGAGGTGGCGTCGGCCACCCGGTCGGGCGGCGACAGGCGCGCCACCTCGGCCATGTAGATGCCGTTCCAGCTGGCGCCGAAGAAGCCGACGGCGGTAGAGACGACGGCGGTCAGGCCAAGCGAGGCATCGACGGGCAGCAGCCCGTAGACAATCACCAGTGCGCCGGCGATGAAGGCCTGCGCGGTGAGATTGGCCGAGGGCCGGCCGGTGCGGTCGGCGAGCCAGCCCAGGAACACGCGGGCGAACACTCCGGCCCCCTGCATGCAGGCATAGGCAAAGCCAGCCTGTTCCAAAGTGAAGCCGCGCTGGGTCAGGTAGGTGACCGAGAAGCTGAACAAGGTGCCCTGCACCATCGAAAACGAAATCGACAGCACGGTGATGGTCACCAGCAGGCGGCTGCCGCGCAGCGCGACCACCGGGGCGAGCAGGTTGTGCCGCTGGAACAGCGCGCGCGGATGGATCGATCGGGTGATGTCGCGTTCGGAGTCCATCATGCGCCGCAGCGGCGAGATCGCCAGCGCCGAAACCGACCCCGCGACGATGGCGAGCAGCAGGGCGGAGGACCAGCCGTAGGCGGCGGCGACCGGCGCCACCACCAGTCCGGCCAGCGCGCCGCCGGCCGGAGCGCCGGCCTGCTTGATCGAGAAAATCAGCGTGCGGTGCCGCGGCGGTGCCGTCGCCGCCAGGATGCGGCTGCCGGCCGGCGGCGTCGGCCCGTAGCCGATGCCGAGCAGCAGCGCCGACAGCACCAGCACGTTCCACTGCCCGGATGAGGCCAGCACCAGCGCCAGGGCGGAAATCGCCGCGCCGCACTGCAGCGTACGCACCGGCCCCAGCCGCGCCAGGAAGGCGCTGCCGAACATCAGGAACAGCACGGAGCCGAAGGAGGTCAGGGACGACAGGTTACCGATGCGTTCCGGGGCCACGCCGGTGCTGGCGGTCAGCAGCGGCGCCACCACGGGCAGGCATTGGTTCATGAACGAGGCAGCGGACTGCACCAGCAACGTGGCGCCCAGGGCAAGCAGCCAGGGGGGAAGCTTCATGCGCGGGGCACGCTCCGTCTCGGGGCGGCAAACCTGCGGCCGGCATGCCGGCGCCGTCAATGCGGGCCTGCAGTATCGGCGTGTCCTCCGGGGTTTCCCGGCCTGGCCGACGGCTCCATCATGTGCCGATGTGCGTCGCCTGGATCGTTCGGAAGCGAACATGACGCCCCCGCTGCCGCCGGGCTGGCGCGTGCACGACGTGGCGCCCGACCTGCGGCTGCGCATCGTGCGCGACATGCCGGAACTGCCCGCCGCCCTGAACGCCGAGATCGACCGGCTCTGGGCGGCGGCGCAGGTACGCATGCATGCCCGGCTGTTCAACGGGCGCGTGTTCAGCGCCGATGCCATCGCGCCCGATCTCGTGGTCGGCCACTGGACCGAGTACCGCCGCGTCGTTGCGCAAATGGACCGTCCTGAGCTGTTCGCCGAGCTGGGCGTGCGCTCGCTGGCGGTGAACGGCATCGTCCATGGGCCGGACGGCGTGGTGTTCGGGCGCCGTCCCGCCGGCGCGGTCTACCAGCCCGGACTCTGGCAATTGCCGCCTGCCGGGAGCGTGGACGATGGCGCGGCCCGCCCGGACGGCACCGTCGACATGCGGGCGGCGGTGCTGAGCGAATTGCGCGAGGAACTCGGGCTCGCCGCCGACGCCGTGCGCCTTTGCCCGCCGCTGGCCATCGTCGAGCATGCCGACAGCCACGTGCTCGACCTCGGCATCGCGCTGGCGACCACGCTGCGGGCCGACGAGATCCGCGCGGCCCACGTCGCCGCCGGCGATGCCGAATACGCGGAGCTGGAAGTGGTGGCGGTCGCCGAATTACCGGCCTTCCTCGTTGCAGTCACCGGCCATCTCGTTCCGCAATCACGGGTATTCTTGCATCGCATGGGTGTGCCGCAGACGACAAAGGAGGTTGACCCAGAGGCGATATTCCTGCGTACTCCTGGCTGCCGTCCTGCACCCAGATTGCCAGGTCAGGTTTCCAGCATGATTACTGGTGCGCACCAAGCGCAACCCGCATCATACACTGTATCGACACCACCTGTGGCGGCCGAGCGGCCGGTGATGTTCCTGCATATTCCCAAGACCGGCGGAACTTCGTTCATCACCACGCTGCGCAACGTTTTCGGGCATCATCGCCTGATCCGACTGGCATCGGTCGACGAGGGTACCCGGGACGAAATCGGCCGCCTGCTGGCCCAGCCCTTCGCCGACCTCGCCTGCCTCGTCGGCCATATTCCGTTGCATATGATCGCGCCGTGGCAGGCGCGCTGCACGGTCTTCACTCTGTTGCGCCACCCGATCTCCAGGGTCATGTCGTTGTTCCGCTTCATGCAGGCGCGTCCGCCTTCCGAGCAGGAGCGACTGGGATTGCGGAGCGGATTTTCGTTCGGCGAATTTATCGACTCCCAGCATCCCGAACTGTTCGGACAAATCCATGACGGAATGGTCCGGATGCTGTGCGGCGACGCCGACCTCAGCACGCCAACCTCGCTCAGGTTCTGGAACGTCGCCTCCTCGGTGCAGGTGACCGAGGCTGCCCTGCAAGCCCTCGGCACCATCGATTTTGGCCTGGCGGAAAACATGGCCGCGACAATGCAGTTGGCGCGGAGCGTTTTCGGCATCCCGTACGGCCTCGACATCGGCCACGAGAACGTCACCAACCCGATGGGGCAGCTTCCCGATATCGAAAACTGCCTCGAGATCATCGCCCGCAATCCGATGGATCTCGCCCTTTACGAGCGCGCGGCCGGGCTGTTCGCCAGCCGGTGCCGCTCCATCGACGCCAGCGCCGACACCGGCGCCACGCACGCCGAAGGCAAGACCTTCACCGCCACCGCGGGCGAGGAGGTCGCGATCGGCGGCATCCCGGGCCTGCAGGGCTTCCACGAGGTGGAAACCGGCGGCTACGCCTGGCTCGACAGCGAGCAGCCGAGCCGGATTCACTTCTCCCTGATCGCGCCCTCCGTGTGGGTGCGGTTGTATGCCTATGCCATCGACGAGGGCTATCCGGTGGCGGAAATCGCCGTCGAAATCAACGGGACGAGGCTGGCCACCCGCGTCCGCCATGCCGAGGGAGCCTGGTTCACGCTGGAGACGGAGCCGATCGCCCTGCCCCGCCGGTTCAACGTGCTGTCCATCCGGCCGCCCTATTTCGTGCCGGTCCGCCACATCAACCCGGATGCCGGCGACACGCGCAACCTATCCATCGCCCTGGCCAAGGTTGCCTTCGAGACCTGAAGCCGCCACGCCGGGCCTGCGGGTGAACTAACCCATCAGCACGCCCGCCACGGCCCCGCTCGTGCAGGTGGCGATGGTGCCCGACACCAGCGAGCGCAACCCCAGCTTCACCACCTCGTCGCGCCGCTCCGGCACCATGGCGGAAATGCCGCCCACCATGATCCCCACGCTGCCGAAATTGGCGAACCCGCACAGCGCGAACGTCATGATCAGGCGGCTGTGGTGCGACAGGGCATCGCCCGGCAGCGCGGCCAGGTCGAGATAGGCGACGAACTCGTTCAGCGCCGTCTTGGTCGCCATCAGCGCCGCCGCGGAGCCGCCTTGCTCCCACGGCACCCCGATCAGCCACACCACCGCCCGGAACGGCACCGCAAACATGCGCTGCAGCGTCATCGCCTCGCCGCCGATGGCCGGCAGCAGGCCGAGCAGCATGTTCGCCAGCGTCACCAGCGCCACCGTCACCAGCAGCACCGCGATGATGGACGCCAGCACGGGTACGCCCTGTGCCGTGCCCTTCACCACCGCATCGAGCGCATCGGACGGCGGATCGGGCAACACCAGCCGCGCCTCGTCCTCGCCTCCCGGATCGAACGGGATCATCAGCGCTGCCACCGCAATCGCCGCCGGCGTGCTGATGATGGCGGCGGTCAGGATGTTGCCCAGCGCATCCGGGATCACCGGGCCCAGGATGGTGCCGTAGATCACCATCACCGTGCCGGCGATGCCGGCCATGCCGCAAGTCATCAGCGCGAACAACTCGCCGCGCTGCATGCGGGCCAGCCACGGCCGGATCAGCAGCGGCGCCTCCACCATGCCGACGAACACGTGCACCGCCGCGCCCAACGCCAGCGCGCCCCCCACCCCCATCGTGCGCCGCAGCAGCCAGGCGAAACCGCGCATCACCACCTGCAGCGCACCCCAGTAAAACAGCAGGCTCGCCAGCGCGCTGATGGTGAGCACCAGCGGCAGCGCCTGGAAGGCGAGAATGAAAGTGCCGCCCGGCACGGTCTCGGCGAACGGCATGGGCGGGCCGGCCAGGTAGCCGAACACGAAGCGCGTGCCGGCTTCGGTGGCGCGGTGCAGCGCCTCGGCGCCGTCGTTCACCGCCAGCATGACGCGGCGCGCCGGCGGAAAGAACAGCAGCAGCACCGCCAGCGCCCATTGCAGCGCCACCCCGCCGACCACCGGGCGCAGCCGCACGCCGCGTCGGTTCTCGCTGAGCAGCCAGGCCAGCGACAGCAGCACGGCGATGCCGAGAACCGGTCGGAATGCCTCCGGCATGGTCTGCCTCACCTGCTGCGGCGAGGTGTTATTGCGACCCTAGAAGGGCGAGTCCAGGTTCAGCAGGGGAAACGCGCTGTGCACGTGCGGCAGCGTCGGCGACGGCGCCGGGCAGACATGGTCGCGGCCGACCTGGCGGAAGCTGGTCACGCCGAGCAGGCCCAGGCTCTGGTGCACCTCGTTCTCCAGGATCTCCAGCATGCGCACCAGCCCGGCCGCGCCGGCCGCCGCCAGGGCATAGCAGAAGAGCCGCCCCACCAGCACCAGGTCGGCGCCGAGCGCGATGCCCTTGATGATGTCGGTGCCGCGCGAGAAGCCGCCGTCGACGAACACCTTGGCCCGGCCGCCGACCGCGGCGACGATCTCCGGCAGCACCTCCAGCGAACCGCGCCCGTGGTCGAGCTGCCGCCCGCCGTGATTGGACACGTAGACGGCGTCGACGCCCACGCCGACCGCGCGCTCGGCGTCCTCGACCGTGGCGATGCCCTTGAGAATGAGCGGAATGCTATGGCGCGCCTTGAACCGCTCGATATGGCCCCAGTTCAATTTGGCCTGGTTGAGTTGCAGCACCGGGTCGACCGGACGCCAGGATTTCACGAAGCGCTTCGCCGTATCGCGCTCGCGCCGGCTGTAATGCGCGGTGTCCACGGTAATGCAGAACGCGTCGTAGCCGGCATCGACCGCCCGGCGAACGTAGTCGTTGATGAAATCGTCGCCGCCGCGCACGTAAAGCTGGAACACTTTCGGCCCCTCGCCGGTGCGGCCGATC
>CAIMEK010000181.1 GCA_903839965.1 uncultured Acetobacteraceae bacterium
CCAACTACTGCCTCGCGCTCTACGTCGAGGAATTGCGTCGCCCCGGACGCTGGAGCAACACCGTCCATGCCGTGGACATGGAGCTCGACCGCCTGGCGTCGGTGCTGCAGCGCGAGCGCACCTGCTCGCGCAGCCGCATCGAGGAGCATATCCACCAGAGCTTGCCGCTGCCGCTGATCGCGTGGGAACACCTGGACGACATTGCGCTGGCGCGCTTCACCGAGAGCCGCGAGAAGTTCCCGGGCGTGGATGTCCTGGTGCAGCCGGAGCGCCTCTACCCGCAGGGGCGGCTGGCCGCGCACGTGCTGGGCGCCGCCGGCCGCGGCGACCTCGCCGCGGAGGTGCGCGCCGAGGACTATCACTACCACCTGCCGGGGATGCGCGGGCGCGGCGGCCTGGAGCAGGAATACAACGACCTGCTCTGCGGCCTGCCTGGCGGCCAGTTGATCCGCGTGGATGCCGCCGGCTACCGTCACGACGAATGGACCGCCCGCCAGTCCGTGCCCGGCCACGACCTTACCCTCACGCTCGACCTCGAGATCCAGGCGTCGCTCGAGAACGCGCTGGCCGGCGTGCGCGGTGGGGGCGTCGTGCTGGACCCGCGCAACGGCGACATCCTCGCGATGGCCAGCGCGCCGACCTTCGACCCCAACACGCTTTCGCCGGCACCGTCGCCCGAGGTCTGGCGGGCGCTGCTCGACAACCCCGAGCGCCCGCTGCTCAACCGCGCCCTTGCCGGCCGCTATCCACCCGGCAGCACGTTCAAGCCGTTCGTCGCACTGGCGGCGCAAACCCTGGGCAACATGCCGCCCGCCACCACCTATGTCTGCGACGGCACCTTCCAACTCGGCAACCGCACCATCCACTGCGCGTTCGGCGAGCGCCACGGCACCGTGGACATGCGCAAGGCCATCGAGGTCTCCTGCAACGTCTATTTCTGCAACCTGGCCCGCGACCTCGGCTACGACGCGATCGGGACCGTCGCGCAGCAGGCCGGGTTCGGCAAGCGCACCGGGATCGACCTGCCCGGCGAGACCACGGGGCTGCTCCCCTCGGCCGAGTGGAAGAAGGAGCGCCTGAACGAAGAGTGGTCCGTGGGCGACACCTGCAACGTCGCGATCGGGCAGGGGTTGCTGCAGGTCTCGCCGCTGCAGATGGCGGTCGGCACGGCGGCGCTGGCCAACGGCGGCAAGGTGCTGCGGCCGCGGATCCTGCGCGGCGCCACCTCCGAGGGCGATGTCATCGGGCGCACCGGCTGGCCCGCGGCCGCGCTGGCACTCGTGCAGAGCGGCATGGTGGACGTGGTCAGCGGCGAGGAGGGGACCGGACACTTCACGCGAATCGGCGGCCTGAGCGTTGCCGCCAAGACCGGCACGGCCGAGTACCGCCTGGACGGCCTGCCGCGCAAGTACGGCTGGATGATCTCCTTCGCGCCGGCCGAGGCGCCGCGCGTGGTGGTCGTGATGGTGATCGAGGAGGCCCAGACCGGCGGCCGCACCGTGGGCCCGCGCCTGAAGAACGTGCTGATGACGATCTTCGCCAACGAGATCGCGGCGGCCGGGAAGGCGGGGCCGACATGACGTCCGCCACGACACATGCCACGCCGGGTCCATTGCGCCGCCTCAACTGGACGCTGCTGACCGGCATGTGCCTGCTGATCGCGCTCGGCACGGCCTTCATCTATAGCGCCTGCTCGATCCGCGACGTGGCCAAGCTGCAGGATCTGTACCGCCTCCACGCCGGCTCGGCCGCCGCCGGGCTGGCCGTCTACCTGGTCCTGGCTTGCATCAACTACCGGACGCTGGTGCGCTGGAGCTGGGTCTTCTACCTCGGTGCGCTGGTGCTGCTCGCGGCGGTGCTGGTGTTCGGCCGGGTCGAGATGGGGGCGCGACGCTGGGTGTTCGGCGTGCAGCCGTCCGAGATTGCCAAGCTGGCCGTGATCCTCTTTGTGGCCTGGTTCCTGGGGCGGCGCGACGCCTCCCGCGACACCGCCGCCTACCTGGCCACGCTGGGCGTGGTGGCGGTGCCGGTGGTGCTGGTGCTGCAGCAGCCCGACCTCGGCACGGCGCTGGTGTTTGTGCCGACCGTGCTGGCGATGCTGTTCGCGTCCAATACGGCGCCGCGCGCCTTCTGGCTGACGCTCGCCGCCGGCGCCGTCGTGCTGCTGCTGGTGGTCGCCGCCGTCGTGCTGGTCGAGACTCGGGAACTGAAGCCCGGCACCGAAGCGCTGGTGCGCCGCGCCACCTGCCTCACGGACTACCAGCAGGACCGCATCGCGAACTTCATCTTCCCGGACCGCAGCCCGCACGGCGGCGCCTGGAACAAGCGGCAGTCCGAGATCGCGGTCGGCTCGGGCGGCGTGTGGGGCAAGGGGTTCCGCAAAGGCGACCAGAACCTGCTGGGCTACCTGCCGCCCAGCGTGTCGTCCAACGACTTCATCTTTTCCGTGCTGGCCGAGGAGGCCGGCTTTGTGGGCTCGCTGGGAGTTCTGCTGTTGTACGCGCTGGTGATCGGAACCGTGCTGGCGGTGGCGTTCACCTGTCCGGACAATGTCGGGAAGCTGTTGTGCGTGGGTGTGGCCGTGATGATGTTCTGCCATGTATTCGTGAACATCGCGATGACCGTGGGGCTGCTGCCGATCACAGGGCTGCCGCTGCCTTTCATCAGCTACGGCCGCACCTGCCTGTTGACCATGATGGCGGCGCTGGGATTCGTCCAGAGCGTGGCGATCCACGGCCGCGAATCCGCGCCGTGTTTTTAAGGAGTCGGAATTCAGAATTCAGAATCCGGGGGCTGCATCCAGGCTGTTTGATTCGTTACTCGTAATGTTGCAACAGAAACAAATAGAAACCGTCCGAAAGCCGGTTTCTGGAGAGAGAGGACCACATGTTTGGCTGGCTGTTGAAACGCAAGACGCCGAAACGCGAAATTCTTGTGAATGCGGAGAAGCTGGAGATCCGCGTTGCCGTGGTGGAGAACGGCAAGCTGGAGGAGTTCCAGGTGGAGCATCCCACGGAGGAGC
>CAIMEK010000182.1 GCA_903839965.1 uncultured Acetobacteraceae bacterium
CACGGTACTGCGCGCCGATCCCCGCGTGCATGGCTTCAGCGTCAGCGTCAACAGCCAGGAGTCGATTCACAACCACAATGTTTATGCCGCGCAGAACGAGGGTCTGCGTGCCTGGTAGCCGGTTTGCCATGCGTGGCGACGGGAATATTCACTCGCGAGATATGCGTAACTTTCTGCGATTCGCAGCCATCCTGATTATCATACTCGGCGTGCTCTGGCTGGCGGGATGCCGGTTCGGCAAGTCGAAACCGTCGTCGCCGCCGTCGTCGACCGCGCCGGGTCAGCCGGCCCAGGCCCAGGCCGTGTGCCCGCTCGATCACGAGCCGGCCACGCCGGAGGAGATCAGCCGCCGCCCGCTGGCGGTGATGATCGAGAATTCCCCGCAGGCGCGACCGCAGAGCGGGCTGAATCAGGCGTGCGTCGTCTATGAAGGCATCACCGAAGGCGGCATCACCCGCTTCCTGGCGATCTTCCTGCATCACGATCCGCCGGTGATCGGCCCGGTGCGCAGCGCGCGCCCGCACTTCATCAACCTGGCGCGCGAATTCGATCCGGCCTACGTGCATTGCGGCGAAAGCTACGAGGCGCTGCAGATTCTCGCCATCGATCCCTCCATTCGCGACCTCGACCAGATGAAGTTCGGAGCCACCTTCTGGCGCGACCATTCCCGCGTGGCGCCGCACAACCTGTATACCTCGGCCGCCAGGTTGCGCGCGCGGGTAGCGGCCCAGCATTGGGACGGCACGCCGAGCCAGCTCCCGGATTTCCAGCCCGGCGGGAAAATGCTGGATCCCGCGCCGGCCACCGATATCGCCATCAGCTTCGGCGGCGCGGTGCACTACAGCCTGCGGCTGATCTACGATCCGAAGGCCGGCGGCTACTGGCGCTACATGGACCGCCACCTGCACGTCGATCGCGAGACGGACCAGCCGATTCTGGTGAAGAACGTGGTGATCGAGCGCGTGTGGGACGCACCGTTCGCCAATTCGAAGAAAGAGACCTACGACGTCGAGGTGGTCGGCACCGGCCGCGGCCTGTTCTTCACCGGCGGGCAATCCACCGCGCTGCTCTGGCGCAAACCCGACATCGCTTCACCCACCGTCTATAGCGACCTGGCCGATGACGCGTTGCCGTTTCAGCCCGGACCGACGTGGATCGAGCTGGTGCCGCTGGGCGGCAGCGTCACCATCCTCAAACCCGCGCCGAAAGCGCCGGAACCCGCGCCGGTCCCGCACCGGAAGCCCGCGGCTTGACCCCGCCGGACCGCCCCGCTACAATGGACGCAGCGCCCCCGTAGCTCAGTAGGATAGAGCGGCTCCCTCCTAAGGAGCAGGTCGCCCGTTCGATTCGGGCCGGGGGCACCAGATTTGAGCTGAAATCTCGCACATCTCGCACACTGAAACACATGGCGACACAAGGAAAATGCACCAATTTATGCACCATTTGCACCAATAGCAAAAACGCCTCTTTGTTTGCGCAATTGCTGGCGACCTGGTGCGATGGATTGCTGGCCTTGCAACTGCCGGAACATCGCTGGCCCAGCCTGGCGGGCGGCATTGCCTGCCCGGCCTGTTCCCTCATCCACGGGCGGTGTGCCGATGCCGTCTATCCGCTGCTGCGTCGCGCGGCCGATACCAACGATCACCGCTATCTGGATGCCGCGATCCGCGTGCAGGCCTGGTCGGATCATGTGTCGTTGCCGGACGGCAGTTGGCTCAACGACCCGATCGGCCATGAGTGGAAGGGGATTTCCGTCTTCGGCGCCCTGGCGTTGGGCGAGGCGTTGCGGCA
>CAIMEK010000183.1 GCA_903839965.1 uncultured Acetobacteraceae bacterium
CAGGCCAGCCACGGCACCCGGGTGACCACCGAGACCGACGCCAGCACGATGGAGATTTGCAGCCCGCCGACCACCACCTCGAACATGTGGTAGCGGTGGAAGGCCTCGCCGCGATCACGTTCCTCGGCGCGTGCCAGTTCGGCGATCTGGCGGCTGCCGTTGCCTGCCTTGGGGTCGTCGCGCAGCCGGGCGGCGTCGGCGCGGATGGCATCGAGGCGCTGGTGCACGGCCGGGTCGGCGCTGTTGGGCAGGCTTTCCAGCACGTCCGCCGCGGCGGTCTGCACGGTCGAGCGGATGTTGCGGGCCTGGAAGAACGCCCAGTGGTCGGCGGCCTGGATGTGGTGGGTGAGGTAGGCGTTCTGCGAGGATTTTTCGCCCATTTCGGCAACCGCCAGCACCGCCGCGAGGGCGGCGATGAGCACGGCGATGCGCCGGGCATTGGCGTCGCCGCCGTGGCGTTCGGTTTGCTCGATGTTCTCCTGCGCCAGTTCCGATGCATCCATGCGCGTGTTCCCCCGGTCTGCGGCGGCGCATGCTGGCAGGGCGGCGCGGCGGCGGCAAATTCCGGCCTCGGTTGCCCGCGCCCGAGGCGGCGCTACAATGCCCGCCCGATCCGGAGGGACGCCGTTTGCCGACCATCGCCATCGCCTCCCCGCTCGAAGCGGAGCATGTCGACCGTATCCGCGCCGTCGATCCGGCGGTGGAGGTGCTGTACTTCCCCGAGCTGCTGCCGCGCACGCGCTACGTGGCCGACCACAAGGGCGCGCCGATGCAGCGCACGCCGGCGCAACAGGCGCGCTGGCGCGATATGCTGGGACGGGCGGACATCCTGTGGGACCTGCCAGGCGCGAAGGACGTGCCGTTCTGCACTGGGCTGCGCTGGATCCAGACCACCAGCACCGGCGTCGGCCAGTCGGTGATCAAACTCGGGCTGCGCGATGACGTGCTGGTGACCACCGCGCGCGGCGTGCACGCCCGCTCGCTGGCCGAGTTCGTGTTCATGGCACTGCTGCTGCACTGGCGCGGGCTGCGCCACCTGGAGGTCGAACAGCGCGCGCATCGCTGGAACCGCTATTGCGGCGAAGGCGTCGCCGGCCGCACGCTGGTGGTGCTGGGCGCCGGCGACCTCGCCCGCGGCTGCGCGCAGGTGGCGCGCGCTTTTGCCCTTCACGTCGTGGCGGTGGCCAGCAACGCCGCGAGGCGGCGCATGGACGAAAACCTGTTCGACGAGATCGTACCGGTGGCGCATCTGCACGCCGCACTCGCCCATGCCGATGCGCTGGTGGTGGCGGTGCCGCATACGCCGGCGACGGAAGGACTGGTGGACGCCGCCGCCTTCGCAGCGCTCCGCTACGGCGCCGCCGTCATCAACATCGCCCGCGGCCAGGTGATCGACGAGGACGCGCTGATCGCCGCCTTGCAAGCGGGCCGGGTCGGCTTCGCCGCGCTGGACGTGGCGCGCACCGAGCCGCTGGCGGAAGACAGCCCGCTGTGGGACATGCCGAACGTGCTGATCAGCCCGCATTCGGCCAGCACGGTGCTGACCGAGAACGCCGCCATCACCGATATCTTCGTGCACAACCTGCGCTGCTGGCTCGACGGCCGCCGCGAGGCCATGCGCAACGTGCTCGACCGCAGCCTGATGTATTGAACCCAGGAGACACCACAATGTCGCTCCGCCCTGTTCTGACCGGTGCCGTTGCCTTGGCTGGCCTGCTGGCGTTGGGGGCGGCCCCGGCGCAGGCCGCGCCGGCGGGCGAGATCGTGTTGATGGCGTATCCCGGCGCGTTCCAGGACAACTACGTCAAGTCCGTGGTGGAGCCGTTCCAGGCCAAGTACCCCGGCGTGAAGGTGGTCTACGCCGCCGGCGGCAACTCCGCGCAGATGCTCGGCCAGCTCCGGGCACAGAAGGCGAGCCCGCAGGTGGATGTGTCCATCATGGACTTCTCGCTGTCGCGCGTCGCCAATACGGAAGGGCTGTTCGCGCCGCTCGACCGCGCCACCATTCCCAACCTCGCCGACATCTACGACCAGTCGCGCATGGGCGCCGCACCCGGCGGCGAATGGGGGCCGGGCATCACCTTCGATCACCTCGTGGTGCTGTGGGGCGATACCGCCAATCCCCCGCCCAAGGGCATCGCCGACCTGATGGCCCCGGTGAACAAGGGCAAGATCGCCTTCTCGCCGGTGCCCAACGTGATCGGCACCGCGGTGCAGATCCTGACGGCGAAATACCTCGGGCAGGACTACAAGGGTCCGGTCGACCCGGTGATCGCGGAACTGAAGAAGATCGGCGCCAATGTGCAGACCTGGCAGGCGACGCCGGACAACTACACCATGATCATCAATGGCGCGCTGGCCATCGGCGTGGGCTGGAATGCGCGGGCGCAGTTCTATGCCGACAAGTCGGGCGGCCGCGTGAAGTCGGCGGTGTTCACCGAAGGCGGCGTGCTCGACATGGACACCATCAACCTGGTGGCCGGCGCGCATAATCCCGAGGCGGCCAAGGCGTTCATCGATTTCGCCCTCTCCCCCGAACCGCAGCAGGCGCTGGCCAAGCTGATGTACTACGGCCCGACCAACCGCCGCGCGCAACTGCCGCCCGAGCTGCTGGCGCGCACCTCCTCGGCGCCGGAGACGCTGGCGAAAATGCTCCCGGTGGACTGGGACTTCGTGGCGAAGGCACTGGACGGCTGGTCGACCCGCTGGCGCCGCGACGTGATCCCCGCCCAGTGAGCGGAACCGGATCGCTCGTCCTCGAAGGGCTGTGCAAAACCTACAGTGAGACGCCGGTGGTGACCGGCGTCGACCTGGCCATCCGTCCCGGCGAGTTCGTCACCCTGCTCGGCCCGTCCGGCTGCGGCAAGACCACCATCCTGCGCATGGTGGCGGGGCTGATCGCGCCGAGCGCGGGACGCATCCTGGTCGACGGCGCGGACATCACCGCGCTGCCGACGCACCGGCGCAACATGGGGCTGGTGTTCCAGAACTATGCCCTTTTCCCGCATATGGACGTCGCCGGGAATGTGGCGTTCGGACTGGAGATGCGCGGCGTCGAGCGCACCGAGGCGACCGCGCGCGTACGGACCGTGCTGGAGCTGGTGCGGCTCGCCGGCTACGAAAGGCGCCGGCCGCGTGAGCTTTCCGGCGGCCAGCAGCAACGCGTCGCGCTGGCCCGCGCGCTGGTGGTGCGCCCGGCGGTGCTGCTGCTCGACGAGCCGCTGTCCAACCTCGACGCCAAGCTGC
>CAIMEK010000184.1 GCA_903839965.1 uncultured Acetobacteraceae bacterium
AAAGATGCTGACCAGCTGGATCAGGTTGCTCAGCGCGGTCGGGTTCTCGAACGGGTGCGCTGAATTGGCGTTGAAGAAGCCGCCGCCGTTGGTGCCGACCATCTTGATCGCCTCCTGCGAGGCAACCGGGCCCAGCGCGATGGTCTGCTTCGCGCCTTCCAGCGTGGTGACATCGAGGTAGGCGCCGAGCGTCTGCGGCATGCCCTGCCAGATATCCACCAGCGCGATGACCACGCATATCGGCAGCAACAGGTAGAGCGAAATGCGCACCAGGTCGGCCCAGTAGTTGCCGATGGTTTTTGTCGAGCGCCGGGCGAAGCCGCGCACGAAGGCAATCGCGATGGCGATGCCGGCGGCGGCGGAGACGAAGTTCTGCACGGTCAGCCCGACCATCTGCGAGAAGTACGACAGCGTCGTCTCGCCGCCGTAGTTCTGCCAGTTGGTGTTGGTAATGAAGCTGGTCGCGGTGTTGAACGCCAGGTCGGGTGGAACGGCGCTCTGCCCAGCCGGATTGAACGGCAGCCAGCCCTGCAGCCGCAGCACCGCGTAGAGCAGCACGAAACCGACCACCTTGGAGGCCAGCATGCTGACGGCGTAGCCGATCCAGCTCTGCTCCTGCGTCGGATCAATGCCGGCAAGGCGGTAGATGCCGCGCTCCACCGGCCCGAGCACCGGGGTGAGGAAGTTGCGCCGCCCCTCGGCGATCCCGGCCAGCCAAGCGCCGATCGGGGGCGTAATGGCGATGATGATCGCGATGAAGATCGCGATCTGGACCCAGCCGTTGAAGCTCATGGCGGGGCCTTAGAACCGTTCCGGGCGCACCAGCGCCCAGACCAGGTAGCCCAGCAGCCCGAGCGTCACCATGCCGCCGAGCACATAATCCAGCATCATGGGGTGAGCCCTCAAAGTCGATCGCAGAGCAGCGTGTAGCCCAGGCCCAGGGCGAAGAACGCCAGGCCGGCGGCCAGGAAAACGATGTCGAGCATGGGGTCCCCGTGTGGTTGCCAAGCGGGGGGAGAATTCACCGTGCGGCCATAGGAATGCGAGGGTGCCGGGCTGGGCCGGGCATAGGAATGTCATAGGCACGGGCCGCGCGGGCGCCGCTCAGGCCCCCGGTACGCGAACCGATGCGTGGCGCGTGGCGGCGAGGCCAGCATGCCGCGCAAGCGCGCAAACCGGCGTCATACCTTCGCAGATTGCATAATTGCCGGGCAGCCCAGGTTTCTGGCGGGGCGTCATTGCGGGGCCTGCAGCCGTTGGCACGGAATTTGGTAACGCTCTCCCCAACAGTTTTCGTCCGGTGGCCGGTCAGGCCCCTCGGCGGACGGTGAAGCCAGGCTGCAAGGGGATCAGGATGACGGAATCACGCTATTTGCTCGCCGCCTCGCCGCTGGCCCTCGCCGCCTTGCTGGCCGCTTCGCCCGCGCGCGCCGACGACCCGCCCGCTCCGGCGCCCGCCCCCGCGGCCTGGTCGGACAACATCAAGTTCGGCCTGCAACTCGAGGGCGGCATCACCTTCAACCCGGCCGGCCCGAAAACCAATTTCGGCCAGTTGTTCACCGACCGGCCGAACGTCCCGCTGCTGAACCAGATGCTGGCCACCGTCTCGCGCGACATTCCCAAGGATGCCAGCGACTGGGATGTCGGCTTCCGCCTGCAGGGCATGTACGGCTCCGACGCGCGCTACACCCATTTCCTCGGGCTGCTCGACCGCACGATCTCGAACCGCTACCAACTCGACCTCGTCGAGGCCAGCGTGTCGGTGCACGCGCCGGTGCTGGTTGGTCTCGACGTCAAGGTCGGCGGCTATCCCACGCCGCTCGGCTTCGAAACCATCGACCCCTCGACCAATCCGTTCTACTCGCACTCCTACATCTTCAATTTCGGCCTGCCGCTCAAGCACACTGGCGGGCTGGCGGTGCTGCACGCCACCGATTTCCTCGACCTCTACGGCGGCATCGACACCGGCGTGAACACCACCTTCGACAGGGGCGACAACAACGGCGCCGCGGCCGGGGTGTTCGGCTTCGGCCTGACCCTGCTCGGCGGCAAGCTGACGGCGCTGGCGCTGTCGCATATCGGCCCGGAAAACCCGTCGCTGCGCGGCAACCAACCGCTCGGCCTGGCCAACGCCAACCGCTACAACCGCTATCTCAACGACGCCTACATCACCTACAAGTGGACCGATGCGCTGACCACCACCACCGAGTTCAACTACGTCCGCGACGACAACCCGCTGGTCAATGCCGAAGCCTGGGGCATCGCGCAATACGTCGCCTACGCGATCACCGACAGCATCACCTTGAACGGCCGCGCCGAGATGTTCCGCGACGGCAAGGGCTTCTACGTCGCCTCTTTCCCCGGCAATCTCGATTTCGTCAACGTGCAGGAAGGCAGGGTGAACACCGCCATCCCCGGTCCGCACGCCACCTATGGCGAAATCACCCTCGGCGCCACCTGGAAGCCGACATTGCCGAAGCCGATCAGCGGCCTGCTGATACGCCCCGAACTGCGCTACGACACCACGCTGGCCGGCCCGAAGGCGTTCAACGGCGGCAAGGACAAAGGCAGCTTCACCATCGCCACCGATATCGTGCTGACGTTCTGAGCCTTACGCCCGCCGTCTTCCATCGCTTCGCTGCCGGCTCGCCGACCCGGTCACACGGCCGCCGGGGCCGGCGGTTCGGGCGCCGGCGGAACGGGCGCGGAGGTGGTGCTTGCGACATAGGCGGCCACCACCGTCTCGGGCGGCCCGTCCAGGCGTATGCGTCCCTGGTCCAGCCAGATCGCGCGGGTGCACCAGCTCTGGACCACCGAGGTCGCGTGCGTCGACAGCACCAGGATATCGGCGCCGCGCACCATGTCCTCCAGCCGCACCCGGGCGCGGTCCATGAACGCCGCGTCGCCGGCCAGGAACCACTCGTCCATCAGCAGCACCTGCGGGCGGATGGCGGTGGCCATCGCGAAGCCCAGCCGCACCATCATGCCGGAGCTGTAGGTGCGCACCGGCAGGTCGAGGAACTCGTCCAGCCCGGCGAAGCCGGCGACGTCTTCCTCCAGCCGGCGGATGGCGGCCACGCTCAGGCCGTTGTAAAGCCCGCGCAGCATGATGTTTTCGCGGCCGGTGAGGTCCACGTTCATGCCGAGATTGGGGTCGAGCAGCGCGTTCAGGCTGCCCTCGACATGCACCCGCCCGGCCTGCGGCTCGTAGATGCCGGCCAGCGTGCGCAGCAACGTGGTCTTGCCGGCGCCGTTGCCGCCGATCAGGCCCAGCCGGTCGCCCTTGCGCAGCTCGAAGCTGATGTCGCGCAGCGCCTGCACCACCACGCGGCGTTTGGTGTCGGCCGCCACCCGGCCGGACACGGTGCCGATCAGCGCCCGCTTCAGGCTGCGGGCGTTGCCGTGGTAGAGCGGGAAATCCACGCTGACGCGTTCGGCGTCGATGGCGGCTTCCATGCCGCTACACCCAGAACGCGATGCGTTCGCGCACCCGCGCGAAGAGCAGCCAGGTCACGCCGCACAACGCCACGGAGTAGAACACCGCCGACGCCCAGGTCGAGAACGAGGGCAGTTCGCCCAGCAGCGGCGCGCGCACCACTTCCAGCAGGCTGAAGAACGGGTTGATCGTCAGGATCCACTGGTGCCGCGAGAGCTGTGCGGGCTTCCAGATAACCGCGCTGATGAAGAACGCCATCTGCATCACGCTGCCGACGATCGGCGGAATGTCGCGGAAGCGCGCGCACAGCGGCCCCAGCAGCATGCACACCGCCAGTGAGTCGATCAGCCACATCACCAGCCCGGGCAGCGCCACCCACATATTGGCCCCCGGCCACACCCCGAGCAACGCGTAGACGACGACAATCACCAGCACGTTGTGCGCCAGCACCACCAGGTTGCGGATGACGACGCGCCCCGCGTACAGGGAATAGGGCATGCGCACCGAGCGGATCATGCCCTCCACCGCGGTGAACGACACGCACCCTTCCATCACCAGCCCGCTGAGGTAGCCCCACAGCACCAGCGACAACGCCAGGAAGGGCAGGTATTCGTGCAGGTCCATGCGGAACAGGATGGCGTAGACGACGCCCATCGAGCCAACCATGGCGCCGGTGGACAGCGTCAGCCAGAACGGGCCGAGCATGGAGCCGCGATAGCGCAGCTTGATGTCGAGCCAGGCCAGCGTCCAGCAGAGCTGCCATAGCCGCAGCGTCTCCGTCAGGTCGAGCAGGGCCATGCGCTGGCGCGCACCGAAGGAAAGGTCCGGCGTGAGGTCGAGCGCACTGGCCCGGGTCACGTCATGTCGAAGGGCGACCGTCATGGGTGGCGCGGCGATACCCGATCTGCTTCCCGGCCGCAACCCGTTGGCTCCGCCACCGTGGTTCGCGCCGGGTAAACCCAGAGGCCAAAGGCATCCGGGTTACCGCGCGCCGGCGACGCGGAAGTCCGCGCGCCGGGTTGGCGTGGCGGCTGCGCGCCACACAAAGCCAAACCCGAATGGCCTCGGAATTGGGGTTTGTCAGTCGGTCGCGCGCGACAATCGCGTCCGTGTTCCCATCGACACCACCACGCGCTCGCCCGGCCGCAGCCCAGCCTCGTCGGTCTGCACCACCGATATGGCCTGCCCGTTGTCCTGGCGGATGATGAACTCGAACACCGCCGGCCTGGCCGATGCCGGCCCGCCCGCGTTGCCGGCGGGCCCGCCGGGCAGGCTGCCGACGGCGCCGAGGATGCTGGCGCGCACGTCCTTGCCGCGGGCCCGGGCGGCGGCGGTCGGCGCGGCCTCGGTGTCGATCGCCCGGCGAGAGACGATGACGCCATGGATGGCCTGGCCGGGGCGGCCGGTTTCGGCCGGCGGATAGGCGGTCGGGGCGGTCGGCGCGCAGGCGGCAAGGCAG
>CAIMEK010000185.1 GCA_903839965.1 uncultured Acetobacteraceae bacterium
CGCCGGGGTGAGCCAGTGGCTGGCGTCGGCGAAGTCGCGGGTTACCCCGAGCCCGGAGAAGTAGAGGGTGCCCAGCGCCACCTGGGCCCGTGTGTCGCCCTCGTTGGCGGCCGTGGTGAAGGCGGCCCGGGCGGCGTTCCAGTCACGCTGGCGCAACGCCTGCATGCCGGTTTCGGTGAGTTCCGCGGCGCTCGGCTGCGGCGGTGGGGGCGGCGGGGCTGTCGTCTGGCAGCCCTGCACGAACAGGGCGGCGCCCAGCAGCAACGGCAGGCTGGCGGTCAGCATGGAATGGGGGGACACGGCGGGCTCCTCGTTGGCAGGTCGCATTTACCGCCGGGCGGCCAGCGCCGCCAGCCAGCGTTCCGCTTCCGCACGGATCTCCGGGTCGGCGGCGCGCGCCGCGCCTTGCAGCAGGCGCACGCCTTCCTCCGGGTCGGCCGGGGCGCCGCGGCCCTGCAAGCACAGCAGTCCCGCGGTGAGCAGCCCGATGCCGTCGTTCTGCGCCGCGGCGGCGCGGAACCAGCGCAGCGCCGCCGCATCGTCCTGCGCGACGCCATCGCCGGTCAGCAGCGCCTGCCCCAGGCTCGACTGCGCCGGCGCATGGCCGAGTTCGGCGGCGCGGGCGTACCAGCGTGCCGCTTCGGCGGAGTCGGGGGCGACGCCGAGGCCGTCGCGATAGAGATCGCCCAGGCTGTTCATGGCGTTCGGCTCGTCGCGGGCGGCGGCGCGGCGGAACCAGGCGATTGCCTGCTCATGGTCGGGCGGGCCGTCGATGCCTGCCTCGTAGGCCGTGCCGAGGCGGTACATGGCCGGCCCGTTGGCGGCGTCGGCGGCGCGGCGCAGCCAGGTGGCGGCGGCCGCGACGTCGCGGCGCACGCCCTGCCCGGTCAGCAGCATGGTGCCGTAATTGGCCTGCGCCTCGATCAGGCCGGCCTCGGCGGCGCGGCGGTACCAGCCAGCGGCGGCCTGCATGTCCGGCGGGCCGTCGGCGCCGGCGAAGGCCATGTTGCCCAGCCCGTTCATGCCGCGCGCGTCGCCCTGGTCGGCGGCGCGGCCGAACCACAACGCCGCCTGGGCGTCGTTGCGTGGCACCCCCTTGTCGCGGAACAGCAGTTCGCCGGCATTGGCCTGCGCCGCCGCCAGCCCCTGCACCGCGGCGTCGATGTAGTGGCGCAGCGCCTCCGCCGGGTCGGGCGCGGTGGCGATGCCGTTCTCCAGCATCACCCCGAGCGCGTTCGCCGCCGTCGCCACCCCGGCATTGGCGGCGGCGCGGTACAGCCGCAAGGCCGCCACCGGATCGGCCTCGACGCCTTCGCCCATGTAAAGCAGGTCGGCCAGGTCCTTCATGGCGATCGGGTTGGTGGCGGCGGCCAGGCGGTAGAGGCGCAGCGCCTCGGCGCGGTCCTGCGGCACCCCGTCGCCGCGGTACAGCAGCACGGCCAGGTTGGTCTGCGCCGCCGCGAAACCCTGCTCGGCGGCGCGGCGGAACCAGCGCGCCGCCTCGGCGGCATCGCGGGGAACCCCGGTGCCGTTGAGGTAGAGCATGCCGAGGTTGTTCTGCGCGTCGGCGTCCATGGCTTCGGCGGCGCGGCGATAGTGCTCCATGGCGATCTCCGGGTCCTTTCGGGTGGCCTGGCCGTGCTCGGCGAACCAGCCGATGCTGTTCTCGGCGGGAGCGTAGCCCTGCTCGGCCGCATCCATGAACAGGTGGAGCGCCGTCGGCCAGTCGCCGGCGGCCTCGGCCTGCTTGCCGCGGGCATGGATTTCGGCCGGCGTATCCGCCAGCGCGGCGCCGGCGCCGAGCAGCAGCGCGACACCCAGGCATGCCGCCCGCGCCGCCTGCGTGACAGCGGCGGAGCGCTGCGCTAGTTGACGCGATCGTACTTCACCCGCGTCAGGATCAAGCTGCCCCATGGCCTCCAGCAACGATATCCGCGCCGCCTTCCTGGACTACTTTGCCCGCAATGGCCACACCGTGGTGGAAAGCAGTCCGCTGGTGCCGCGCAACGACCCGACGTTGCTGTTCACCAACGCCGGCATGGTGCAGTTCAAGAATGTCTTCACCGGCCAGGAGAAACGCCCCTACACCCGTGCCACCACCGCGCAGAAATGCGTGCGGGCCGGCGGCAAGCATAACGACCTGGACAATGTGGGCTACACCGCGCGGCACCACACGTTCTTCGAGATGCTGGGGAATTTCTCGTTCGGTGACTATTTCAAGGACCAGGCGATCGAGCATGCCTGGACGCTGGTGACCAAGGACTACGGCCTGCCCGCCGACCGCCTGCTGGTGACCGTGTTCAGCGAGGACGACGACGCGGCCGCGCTGTGGCGGCGCATCGCCGGGCTGCCGGAGGAGCGCATCCTGCGCATTCCCACCAGCGACAATTTCTGGCGCATGGGCGATACCGGCCCGTGCGGGCCGTGCAGCGAGATCTTCTACGACCACGGGCCGGAAATTCCCGGCGGCCCGCCCGGCAGCGACGAGCAGGAGGGCGACCGCTTCATCGAAATCTGGAACCTGGTGTTCATGCAGTTCGAGGAGGGGCCGCCCGGCACGCGGGTGCCGCTGCCGCGCCCGTCGATCGACACCGGCCTGGGGCTGGAACGCGTCGCCGCCATCCTGCAGGGCAAGCACGACAACTACGACACCGACACCTTCCGCGCGCTCATCCTGGCCAGCGCGGAGGCCACCGGCCAGGACCCGGACGGGCCGTTCCGGGCCAGCCACCGGGTGGTGGCGGACCACCTGCGCAGCACCGCCTTCCTGATCGCCGACGGCGTGCTGCCGAGCAACGAGGGGCGCGGCTACGTGCTGCGCCGGATCATGCGCCGCGCCATGCGGCACGCCCACATGATGGGCGCGCGCGAGCCGGTGATGCACCAGCTCATGCCGGCGCTGGTGCGCCAGATGGGCGCCGCCTACCCGGAACTGGCGCGCTCCGAGACGCTGGTGCGGGAGACCCTGGTGCTGGAGGAGACCCGCTTCAAGGCCCTGCTGGAACGCGGCCTGGGCCTGCTGGCCGAGGAGGCCGCGCGCCTCGGCGAGGGCGGCACCCTGCCCGGCGAAGTGGCGTTCCGGCTCTACGACACCTTCGGCTTTCCGCTCGACCTGACGCAGGACGCGCTGCGCGAGCAGGGCCGCGGCGTCGACGTGGCCGGCTTCGAGGCGGCCATGGCCGAGCAGCGCAAACGCGCCCGCGCGGCCTGGGCGGGCTCGGGCGAGGCCGCCACCGACCGGGTGTGGTTCGAAGTGCGGGAAAAGGTCGGGGCCAGCGAATTCCTCGGCTATTCCACCGAACGGGCGGAAGGCGCCCTCGTCGCCCTGGTGGTCGGCGGCCAGCCCGTCGAGACTGCGCAAGCGGGCACCGAGGTCGCCGTGGTGCTGAACCAGACCCCGTTCTACGCCGAGAGCGGCGGCCAGGTGGGCGACGCCGGCCTGATCAGCGCGCCCGGACTGCGCATCCGCATTACCGATACGCAGAAGAAGCTGGGCGACGTGTTCGTCCACCTGGGCCGGGTGGAGGAGGGCGAGGCCCTGCTCGGCGGCTCGGTGGTGGCCGAGGTGGACCCCACGCGCCGCACCGCCATCCGCGCCAACCACTCCGCCACCCACCTGCTGCACGAAGCGCTGCGGCGGCGGCTCGGCAGCCACGTGGCGCAGAAGGGCAGCCTGAACGCGCCCGACCGGCTGCGCTTCGACGTCAGCCAGCCCGGTCCGATCGGGCGGGCCGACCTGGCCTGGGTGGAAGACCTGGTGAACGCCAAGGTGCGCGAGAACACCGCAGTGGCCACCCGCCTGATGACCCCCGACGCCGCCGTGGCCGAGGGCGCCATGGCGCTGTTCGGCGAGAAATACGGCGATGAGGTGCGCGTGGTCGGCATGGGCGGGCAGGAGGGCGACAAGTCGCCCTGGTCGGTCGAGCTGTGCGGCGGCACCCATGTGCGCCGTACCGGCGATATCGGCCTGTTCCGCATCGTCGGCGAAAGCGCGGTGGCCGCCGGCGTGCGCCGGGTGGAAGCGGTCACCGGCGAGGCCGCGCTGGCGCTGGTGGCGGAGAACGAACGCCACCTGGCCGAGGTGGCCGCGACACTGCACACCAGCCCCGCCGACGTGCCGAACCGCGTCGCGGCCCTGGTGGAGGAACGCCGCCGGCTGGAGCGCCAGGTGGCGGAATTGCAGAAGAAACTGGCCACCGGCGGCACCGGAGCGGCGGACATCGAGGAGATCGCCGGCGTGAAATTCGCCGCGCGCAACCTCGGCGAAGTGCCGGCGCGCGACCTCAAGGGCATCGCCGAGGCGATCGGCAAACAACTCGGCCAGGGCGTGGTGGCGCTGGTGGCCACCAACGAAGGCAAGGCCAGCGTGGTGGTGGGCGTGACGCCGGAACTGACCAAACGGTTCAGCGCCGTGGACCTGGTGCGCGCGGCCGCCGCGGCGGTGGGCGGCAAAGGCGGCGGCGGCCGCCCCGACATGGCCCAGGCCGGCGGCCC
>CAIMEK010000186.1 GCA_903839965.1 uncultured Acetobacteraceae bacterium
CGGCGCGGCGGCGTTCGATGGCGCCGGCGAGTTCGTCCTTGAGCGCATTCAGCGCGGCGCCGCGGGCGCGGCGTTCTTCGGGCGCGGCGCGGCCGAGTTCCTTGAGCAGCGCGGTGAGGCGGCCGTTCTTGCCGAGCACGCCGACGCGCACGGCGTCCCAGGCGCGCAGGTCGGCGGCGGCGGCGAGGGCCGCGTCGGTTTCGGTCTTCAGGGTGAGCAGATCGTCCGTCATTGTCCTGTCCGTGCGAAAAAGGCCGCCCTGCGCGGGCGGCCCTTTGCGTGATCGATCGTTGGGGTCCCTGACGAGGCGCGAGCGGGCGCCCGGGGAGCTTTACGAAAGAGCGGCCTGCACCTTCTTGACGATTTCGCCGAACGAGGCGGGATCGTCGTAGGCGATGGCGGCCAGCACTTTGCGGTCCATCTCGATCCCGGCGCTCTTCAGCCCGGCGATAAATCGGGAATAGGTGAGGCCGTGTTCGCGCACGGCGGCGTTGATGCGCTGGATCCAGAGGCCGCGGAACTCGCGCTTCTTCACCCGGCGGTCGCGGTAGGCATACTGGAGGGACTTCTCCAGCCGCTCGAGCGCGATGCGGTAGTTGGTGGAAGAGCGGCCCCGGAAGCCCTTGGAGGCGTCGATGACCTTCTTGTGGCGGGCGT
Organism: uncultured Acetobacteraceae bacterium; assembly: GCA_903839965.1. GTDB lineage: Bacteria > Pseudomonadota > Alphaproteobacteria > Acetobacterales > Acetobacteraceae > Rhodovastum. The sequence goes on from CAIMEK010000186.1 coordinate 658, forward strand.
GGGTGGTAACGCCCCGTTTGACGCGTGCCATGTGTGCTCTCCTCAGTCCAGCCCGTAGGGGGCCCACTGCTTGACGGTGATGCCGTCGGCGTGGGTGAGGGTTTGGCTGCCGCGGTTCTGGCGCTTCATCTTCTGCGAGCGGTTGATGAGGCCATGGCGCTTCTTGCCTGGGCCGGCGAGGACTTTGCCGGTGGCGGTGATCTTGAAGCGTTTCTTGACAGACGACTTGGTTTTCAGTTTGGGCATTTGGGTCTCCTGAGCTGTGACCTGCCGTGCGCAGGCGTCGCGGCCGGGCATGCCCACACAGGCCCGGCGCGCAAACGAGGCGGGCTTATAGCTGCGGTGGGGCGGGGGTGCAAGGCGGTCGGGCGGCCGCCGGGCGGCATGGACATTGCGGCGGGGCGAGGCAGTCCCTATAAGGCGCGGCGCCGCTGGGCTGGGAGAGGTGCCAGAGTGGTCGATCGGGACGGTCTCGAAAACCGTTGTACGTCATGCGTACCGTGGGTTCGAATCCCACCCTCTCCGCCAATCAATATGTATAATCAATCACTTAAGTCGCAGAGTAGATTTTGACCTACGTTTTGACCTACGTGCCAGGGCGCGGTTGAGCTTCTCGTGGTCCGCGCACGTTATCTCGTCCCTCGGGATGCAGTCGGTACGGATGCGAAGCCCAGCGGCGGCGGTCACAACGTGCGGCGAAGCGCCGACGCTGCGCTGGCGACATCGTCTCGCCCTGATATGTTCGCGTGTTCGCTGAAAGTGGTTGCGGGAGGCACGTAACCCCTCATCTCAAACCCGCTTTCCCGCCCTTTCACGGCGGTAACGGGGGTTCGATTCCCCCACGGGACGCCAAGCGATTTCAACTACTTAGACATTGAGATCGGCTACCGCTGCCGGTCATACGGCAAATATACGGCATGGATGCTACCGGACGGATTGGAATTTGCGGGGCTGCGGTCCCCAGTGACCGGCCTGTGATCGCTCCCACACATGTCTCGCTCTTGGCCGAATATCAGTCGGTTGCCTAAGCTGCACAAGAAGCCGGATACAAGCCTCTTTGGATAGATGTGGAGGTCCGATCAGATGAGTGGCGCCCCTTAGCATGTTCGCCACCTCTTCGCAGTCGCCGGCCGTTCCTTCCGTTGTGATGGCGTTGCTGCCGATCCTGGTGGCGGTCTTCACCGCCTACCTGGTCATCGGCCTCGCGATGCCTGTCATCCCGCTGCATGTGCACCAGCGCCTCGGACTCGGCACCTTCGTGGTTGGCCTTGTCGCCGGCAGCCAGTTCGGGGCGACGCTGATTTCGCGCGTGTGGTCGGGCCGCCACGCCGATACCCGTGGCGCCAAGCACGCCATCGTTGCCGGCCTGCTCGCTGCTGCCGCGGCGGGACTCTTCTACCTTCTATCGCTCGGCTTTGTCGGCACTCCGGCGACATCGGTCACGATCCTGCTGCTGGGCCGGGCTCTGCTCGGAGGGGCAGAGAGCTTCATCATCTCGGGCGCGCTGGCCTGGGGGCTGGCACTCGCGGGGACGCAGAACGCGGGCAAGGTCATGGCCTGGGTCGGAACGGCAATGTACGTCGCCTATGCCATCGGCGCGCCAGCCGGCACCGCGCTTTATTCCGGCCACGGCTTCGTGGCAATCGCGCTCGCAACGACGCTGGTCCCGGTTGGCACCCTGCTACTGGTCACGCCGCTTCGTCCGATCCCGCCACGGCCCCATGTTCGTCCACCCTTCACCAGGGTGCTCGGTGCTGTCTGGGTGCCGGGTCTCGGCTTGGCGTTGAGCAGCGTCGGCTTCGGTGCGATCACAACGTTCATCGTGCTGCTGTTCGCGCAGCATGGGTGGAGCCTGGCTTGGCTGGCCCTGACGGCGGTCAGTGCCGCCTTCGTGGCCGGGCGCCTCGCCTTCGGCCATCTACCAGACAAGATCGGCGGCACCAGGGTCGCCTTGGCTTGCATTCTGATCGAAGCGGCGGGCCAGATGCTGATCTGGCTCGCGTCTTCGTCAATGCTGGCATTGGCCGGAGCAGCGCTCACTGGCCTCGGCTACTCGCTCGTCTTCCCCGGTTTCGGCGTGGAAGCGGTGCGTCGTGCGCCGCCGCAGAGCCGAGGTCTCGTTATGGGCGCCTACACCGGCTTCCTGGACCTGGCGCTGGGCCTCGCCAGCCCAGTGCTCGGGCTGATCGCGAGTTGGGCCGGCCTGGACTCGGTGTTCCTCGCCAGCATGCTGGTCGTGCTCTGCGCCGCAGCCATCGCGATCCGCCTTCTCTATGAGCCGTCTTCCGCCTGATTGCGCCGTTGATCTACGCTGCTTGCAGCAGGTAGCAGCGGTGCCACAACTGCTGGCTGATGCCCTGGATGGCTTGGAAATGGACCCGGTGAAGGTTGTACCGCCGCACCAGTCCGCTACTTGGCCGTGTCGGGCCGTCGGCTTCCAGGGGCCAGGGCGACTGTCAGTCACAAGCGCTTTGGTGGGCGTCAACCGCCACATAGGCCAGCCAGCTCACTGCCCCAGGATCCCTTCGGCAATCGGCACCACCGCGATCCTCGATGCCGTAATAGCCATGGGGCGACAGCGTCTCGCACGGCGAGCTTCGGGACATCACGCTAGCTACCACGATGATCTGCCGCACCGGCGCGTGCGAAAGCGCCGCCAGCCCAGTTTCGGTCGAGCCGAATGGGCTTTCCCGATACGCGTCGTCGCGGTTGTGCAGCAGCAGCGCCGGCACGGCGATGCGATCAAGTGACACCAGACGCAACACGTCGGGCCAGATGGTAGAGGTCAACACCAGGCCGGTCACCTGACCAGGTCCTAACCGCGCGGCGACGCTGGCCGCGGTGATAGTCCCGCGGCTGGTGCCGACCAGCCACACCGGCACATCGGGCGTGGGCTAAGCGTAATGACGTCGCGGGCTGCAGCCGGGAGGGCGACAGCATCGAACAGAATAGCAAGGACACAAATGCAAAACGGTTTCATCGCGCGATGAATGAGGTCGACCATCATTTGCCTCATGGGTGACGTTCCGCGTTGCGCTGACAGGATAGAACCGGCCTGACGCGGCGCTCAATCGCCGGTCCTGCTCTGTCTCAGCCCTTGACGGCCTGCGCCGCGATCCGGGAAATCTCATCGAACTTGGGGCCGCGGGTCGGAATGTCGATGTGGAAGACCTCGGCAATGACCTGCGTCCAGCCATGGATGAAGTACGTCCAGCCATCCTCCACCTTGAGCGAGCGGCCCTTCTCCTGGCGCCGGGCATGGTCGAGGAACACGAGTTCGCCCCGGTAGTTCAACTCCCACACGAGGCCGTTTTCCGGAAAGTAGGCGGCATCCGTGAGGGGAGAGCCTGGGGCGTCCTTGCCCAGGCCGGTCGCGTTGATCACCAGTGATCCCGGCTTGAGACTCGCAACAAGGCGGTCGTTGACCAGGGCATCCGGCGCGAGCACGTACTCCACCGGAACACGGGTCGGGTCGAACCTGGCGTGGATCGCCTGAATGGCATCCAGCCTCGGCCTGCTGCGGTTCGACACGATAATGCGGGAAGGCACGTCGAGTCCCCGATGCTCGCGCATCAGGTTCCAGGTGATGGCGATAGTGGAGCCGCCTGCCCCGATGGACAGCACCTCGGCGCCCGCGCGCGCGAAATATTGGTCCGGAACGAAGGCCTCCATCGCGAGACCGGACGAGATCGGATCCTTGGCATGACAGATGAGCTTGCCGTTCCGCTTCGAAATGCAGCTTGTCTCCTGCATGAGCATCGCGTGCGGATCGATCTCGTCGAACATGTCGCGGCAGGCGCGAAACAGGTCGATCTTATGGGTGGTGACGAGGGCGCCCCGGGTGAGCGGGTCCGAACGAATGAACGCCACCGCCTCGCGGTAAGCGCCTGGGTCGGCGTGCGGGGCAAAGTCCATTCCCTGGATGGCTGCATCCGCGATGCCAAGGAATTTGGCCCATTCCGGGAACACCTTCATGATCGAACTCTTGGCGGTCGTCACCCCTATGAAGTAAAGCACGGGGCGGGTCGCTGCGCTGTACTTTCCCAAGATCGGTTTCTCCTTGTCTGATCAGCGGGCCCTTTCGCTGCGGGGAGCGTCGTTCCCATAGCGAAGGGCACGCGTATCAACACTGTCAGCGCAGCAGCGCCGCGACCTCTTCCGCCGAACGTTCCCGATAATCCGGGTTGGCGACGGCCTTCCAGCCACCGTTGCCGTCCTCGACCACGCGCATCCGCATGCCCCCGGACCCGACGATGATCCCATAGTCCTGACCTGAATCGGCCGGGTAGGTAAACATCATGACCAGATCATCCGGGCCGATGTTGACTGAGCGGTGGATCCAGTATGGCGGGACGTAGCAAATGGCATGAGGCTCGATAACGATCGCCCGCGTTTCACCGGCCGGTGATTCCATCAGCATGACGCCGCGTCCCCGCTGCCCGTAGTAAATCTCGGGGCGGCTGGCCGTGGCGTGGATGTGGCCGCGCGTCATGAAGAATTCCTGTCCGACCTTGCCCGGGACCATCCGGGTGATCCCGAAAATGAGATCGCCCGGCGTATCGTTCGGTCGGAATTCGGTGACTTCGTAAACGATGTTGTTGGCGCGGGAGCCGGCCATCAGGTCGTAGGCGGCGTGATCCGCGTAGAGGCCCGCGAGATCGCCGAACTTCTTGGTGTATCGGCCGGTCGCGCCGACGAGCGTGCCCGTTTCAAGTGCCACCCGGCAGCAGACGGGCTCGCGAATTTCCATCAGACTGGCCTCGAGAAATCAGCAGCGAGACTGCGCGATCAGCGTTCCAAACGATCGGTGACGCTAATGGGAAATGTGCCCATGCGCCACGATTTTTGAAAAGGAACTCTTTCATGGCATCATTTGCGGTTCAGCGGAGGCCGGGACTGACATCTCGCAGCCCGAAGGATATCGTCGGGCCTTATCGGCGCGGCTTCGCAGGCCAGCCTTGGAACGGAGTCAACACGTCCATGTCAAAGGACATCTATCTCTCCATCGACGTCGGCACCGGCAGCGTGCGTGCCGCGCTGGTTGATGGTACCGGCAGAATCCTGGGCATGGCAAGCCACGAGCACGAGCAAATCGTGCCTGCCTACGGCTGGTCGGAACAAAAGCCGATGGACTGGTGGAACGGCGTGGTCCATGCCACCCGGGAGGTGCTCGCGGCCAATCCCGAGGCGCGGCCGCGGATCGCCGCGGTGTGCGCCTGCGGCCAGATGCACGGGACGGTCCTCATCGATTCCGCCGGCAACCTCACAAGGGAATCGGCTCCGCTGTGGAACGACAAGCGGACGGCGAACCTGGTCGCCGAATTCGAGCGGCGCTTCCAGCCCTCGCACTTCCTTGCCGAGAGCGGCAACCCGCCGACCCCCGCATGGCCCGGATTCAAGCTGCAGTGGCTTCGCGACAACGATCCCGAGGCCTATCGCCATGCGGTCGCCGTTCTGATGCCGAAGGATTACGTCAACTTCCGCTTCACCGGCGAGGTCGCGACCGACTGGACCGAGGCTTCCCTGAGCTTCCTGATGAACCCAACCGGCCGCGCGTGGTCGCGGCCGATGATCGACCTCCTCGGTCTCGATGCCGACAAGTTGCCGCCGATCCGCTCCCCCGGCGAAGTGCTCGGCCGGGTTTCGGCCCAGGCGGCCAGGAAGACCGGAATCGCGGACGGGACCCCGGTTCTCGTCGGCGCCGGCGACTACCCCGTAGCGCTGCTCGGTTCGGGTGCCTGTCGGCCCGGTCTCGGGTCGGAAGTGATGGGCACCTCGGCCATCATCACCGCGATTTCGGCCAGGCCGCTGCTCGATGCCGAAATCTCCAACGTGGCGACGGTCGAAGGTAACTGGGGCCCGTTCGTGCTGCTCGACTCAGGCGGCGATGCGGTGCGCTGGGCACGCCGGGCCTTCCACGAGAGAGCGCTGGATTATTCCGCGATCGTCGACAAGGCGGCGGAAGCTCCGGCCGGCTCGGATGCGCTGTTCTTCCTGCCCTACCTGGTCGGCGAGCGACTCGGCGCGCACCGGAATTCGCGTGCCCAGTTTTTCGGCATCACCGCCGGCCATGGCCTCGCCCATCTGCATCGCGCGATCCTCGAAGGCGTGGCCTTCGCGGTGGCCCGCCATATCCGCATCATGGAGGCTGCCTCGGGGACCCGCATCGAGCGGGTTATCGCCTCCGGTGGCGGTGCCAAGACCGCGCTATGGCTCAAGATCAAGGCGAGCGTGTACGGAATGCCGATCGTGGTTCCGGTGGAACCGGAGTGCGGAGTCATCGGAGGCGCGGTTATCGCCGCGACCGCGGTCGGGCAGTTCTCCCGGGTCGAGGATGCCGCGACGGCTTTCGTGCGCTATTCCAACGAAATTCATCCCGACCCAGCGTGGTCGGACGTCTATCGCAGGATGCAGCCGGTCTTCGACAGGCTTTATGTCCACAGCCAGCAGTTCTACGTTGATCTGGACGGACTGGCGCAGTAGGGGGCCGGCGGTGCCCAGCACGTCCGCAACGTTCGTGCTGCACACGGGCAATGGAGGAAGACATCATGAGTGACGTCGTCTCGGCCTTCGCTCCGGGTCTGTTCAAGGGGCAGCATGTCTGGGTCTCCGGGGCCTCGCGGGGCATCGGGCTCGCCATCGCGCTCGGGTTTGCGAAGCTCGGAGCCCAGGTCGTCGGAACCGGTCTTCTCGCGCTGAGCTCGGGCGAGCCAAAGGGGGAGAACTTCACCTTCCGCGAACTCGACGTGCGCGACCGCGGGGCCGTAAGGGCATTCGGCGCGTCGCTGCCTGATCTGAACGTCCTCGTCAATGCGGCCGGCATCGCGCGGCCCAGGGACGAGTGGAAGGAGGAGGTCTATCTCGAAGTGATGGAGGTCAACCTCAACAGCATCATGTGGACCTCGAACGCGGTGCGCTCGCAGCTCGCCATGTCGCACGGCTCGATCCTCAACATCGCCTCCATGCTGAGCTACCTCGCCGACCCGGACGTTCCGGCGTACTGCGCGAGCAAGACCGGGGTTATGGGCCTCACGCGTTCGCTCGCCTACGAATTCGGCAAGCAGGGAGTCCGGGTGAACGCCCTGGCGCCGGGCTACCACAAGACGGAAATGACCCGCGTCCACTGGGAAAACCCGGCCGTGGAACAGACCATCGCCGCCCGCGCCGCGTTGAAGCGCTGGGGTACGACGGACGATCTGGTCGGCGTCGCCCTCTTCATGGCCAGCCCAGCGGCCCAGTTCGTGACCGGCACCACGCTGCCGGTCGACGGCGGCTTCGTGATCGGCTGACTTCCCGCCTCACCGCAGCGCAACACTCCCTCGGATCATCGAGGGAGTGTTCGTGATTCCCGAGCCGGCGCCGGGGAAGATGCCGGCGGGATCAGGACGCCGGCGGCACCTGGCGCCGCGGCGGCGGCCTGCCCTGCGCTTGCCGCTCCACCATCCAGCCCGGGTATTCCGCCCGCGGTGTGCTCACTTCGTCGAGCTGCGCCACTTCCTGGGCGGTCAGGTCGAGCGCGGAGGCGGCGATGTTGTCCGCCAGTTGCTCGGTGTTCTTGGCGCCGACGATGACCGTGGTGACGTACGGCTTGGAGAGCAGCCACGCCAATGCCACGCGAGCCACCGAAACGCCCCTGCGCTCGCCGATCGCGCGCATTGCATCGACGCATTTCCAGGCCATTTCGCGATCCACGGGCGGGAAGTCCAGTTGCACGCGCCGGGTGTCCTCCGGCCCGTTGGAGCCGGGGCCGAACTTGCCGGACAGCAGGCCGCCGGCCAGCGGGCTCCACACCATGATGCCCAGCCGCTCCTCGGTGGCGAGCGGCACGATCTCGCGCTCGATGTCGCGGGCGGCGATCGTGTAGTGCGCCTGGATGGATTCGATGCGCGCCCAGCCGCGATGGTAGGCGATGGCGTTCGCCTTCATCAGCCGCCAGGCCTGCCAGTTCGACATGCCGACATAGCGTATCAGGCCCTGGCTCACGAGGTCGTCGAGCGCCCGCATGGTCTCTACCACGGGCACCGCCATGTCGCTGCCGTGCATCTGGTA
>CAIMEK010000187.1 GCA_903839965.1 uncultured Acetobacteraceae bacterium
CAGCCGCGAACTGAACAACACGCTGGAGAAGCTGCGCGCGCTGCAACGCCAGACCCAGGCGCCGACAGCTCGCGCCAACCCTGCCCAGGGCAGCAGCGGCGGCAGCCCGAACGGCACGTTGACCGACCGGCTGACCAACGACCAGCGCGGCGCCATCGGCGACAAGGTGCGCGAATGCTGGACCAAGGACGCCGGCGCGCTGGACCTCGACAAGATGCAGGCGATGTTGCTGGTCACCATCGACGCCGAGGGCGTCGCCCGCGATGTCGTTGCCGCTTCCGAGGACGAGGGGCGGCTGAGCGATCCACGTTTCCGGGCGTTTTTCGAGCGGGCCCGGCGCGCCGTGCTCGACCCTCGCTGCGCCAACCTTCCGGTTCCCCGCGCGCTGATCGATGGCGGGCGCGGAACGTTGAAATTCCGCTTCAGGCCGTAACCAATGGGCATCCCGCGATTGCCCGCGCTGCCGGACTGTGACAGGTGAGCTTATGACCGACCTTATTCGCCCCTCCCGCCGCCGGCTGATCGCCGGCACCGCGGCCGCGCTGTTCATCCCCGCCATCGCCCGCGCCCAGGCGGCGGCCCCCCCTGCAGCGGGCAGCGCGGTCATCGACGTCAACCGCGCCCGCACCGAGCCGATTCCCATCGCCATCCCCGCGCTGGTCGGCGGCGACGGCGGCGACGCGGCCCGGCTGGGCCAGGACATCGCCAACGTCATCACCAACAACCTGGGCCGCTGCGGCCTGTTCCGCCCGATCGACCCGGCGGCCTTCATCAGCGCCGGCGCCGGCGCGGACGTGCCGAACTTCCAGAACTGGAAGGTGATCGGCGCGCAGGCACTGGTGACCGGCCGGGTGGAAAGCCAGGGCGGCGACCGCGTGCGCGTCGAGTTCCGGCTCTGGGACGTGCTGCCCGCGCAGCAGATCCAGGGCACCGCCTACACCACCACGCTGACCAACTGGCGGCGCATCGCCCACATCATCAGCGACGTGATCTACGAGCGGCTGCTCGGCGAGAAGGGCTATTTCGACACCCGCATCGTCTACATCGCCGGCAGCGGCCCGCGCGACCGCCGGGTCAAGCGGCTGGCGATCATGGACCAGGACGGCGAGAACAACCGCTTCCTCACCGACGGCAGCTTCCTGGCGCTGACCCCGCGCTTCCACCCGACGCGCGACGAAATCGCCTTCATGAGCTACCAGAACAACCGCCCGCGGATTTACCTGTTCAACCTCGGCAGCGGGCGGCAGCAGCTGCTGGGCAATTTCGACGGCATCACCCTGTCGCCCCGTTTCTCGCCGGACGGCTCCAACGTGATCATGGCGCAGACCACCAACTCCGGCGGCTCCGTCATCCAGACCGTGGGGCTGAGCGGCGGCGGCGCCCGGCGGCTGACCGACGGCACCGCCATCGACGTTTCGCCCTGCTACAGCCCGGACGGCGCGCAGATCGTCTTCAACTCCGACCGCGGCGGCGACCAACAACTTTACGTGATGGGCGCGGACGGCGGCGGCGTGAAGCGCATCAGTTTCGGCCAGGGACGCTACGCGACCCCGGTGTGGTCGCCGCGCGGCGATCTGATCGCCTACACGCGCTTCGGCGCCAGCACGTTCTCCATCGGCGTAATGCGCCCGGACGGGTCGGGCGAACGCATCCTGTCCGAAAGCTACTTCTGCGAAGGCCCCACCTTCGCCCCGAACGGCCGCGTCATCATGTTCTGGCGCGAGACCCCGGCCCGCGACTCGCGCGGTTCCGGCTTCTCCGCCCGGCTCTATTCCATCGACATCACCGGCTTCAACGAGCGCGCGGTGACCACTCCCACCGACGCGTCCGATCCGGCGTGGTCGCCGCTTGGCGCATGAACAGCGTGTGAAGACGGGCCGGTGTGGTACAAAAGCACTTGAACAGGGGGGGTATGTGCCTTCCAGATGACACGGCTTATTGACCGGGTTCGTTGCGACGGTCTAATGCGGCGCGTGAATTGCGAACGGCGCTTCGTCCGGATCCGTCGCTGCGCGAGCACAGACGCCGTTGGCTAGCCCCCTTTGTGGGCCAACCGCTTTTTGCACCTCTACCAGGGACGCACCACACAATGAACATCAAGATGCTGGGCGCTTTCGCCGCCGTTGCGCTGTTGGCGGCCTGCGCCACCCCCGAAACCGCGGCCACGACCGGCACCGGTACGGCCGTCAGCGCCGGGCCGGTGCCGGGCAGCCAGGAAGACTTGGTGAAGAACGTCGGCGACCGCGTGTTCTATGACCTGAACCGCTCGGTGCTGCGCACCGACGGCCGCACCACGCTCGACCACCAGGCCGCGTGGCTGGGCCAGTATTCGCAGAATAACGTGCAGCTCGCCGGCAACTGCGACGAGCGCGGCACCGAAGAATTCAACATCGCGCTTGGCCAGCGCCGCGCCAACGCCGCCCGCGACTACCTGGTGGCCAAGGGCGTCGCCGGCAGCCGCGTCACCACCATCAGCTACGGCAAGGATCGCCCGACCGCCCTCGGCTCGAACGAGCAGGCCTGGGCGCAGAACCGCAACGCGATCACCTCGGTCCGCTGACGCCGCGACTCCACGAAGGCCCCGGTTCGCCGGGGCCCGCTCACGACAGAGCAACCGGCGGCCTGCGTGCCGCCGGTTGCTTTTTGCGCAGATCCTCGTAAGGCGCGTTTCGTCACCTGTTCGCCTGTCCCGCTGCACGGAGTCCCGCATGAAGTACGCGCTGGCCGCCTTCCTGCTCGGCGCCCTGGCCCTCCTGCCGGCGGCGCCCGCCCGGGCGCAGTTCGATAGCCGCGACGCGATCGCGCTGAATAACCAGATCGCCGAAGTGCGACACGATCTGCAGGTGCTGCGCGACCAGCTGGCGCGCGGCGCCGGGAGCTCCTCGCTCGGCAACTACCGAGGCGCCCCCCCGCCGGGCGGCGGCGCCCCCTCGGACATGACCGCGCAACTGCTACAGCGCATCAGCGAGCTCGAGGACCAGGTGCGCAGCCTGCGCGGCCGCATCGACGAGGCCGACAACGCCCGTCAGCGCATGGGCGACGACCTGGGCAAGCAGATCGCGGACCTGACCTTCCGCCTCGACGGCATGACCGGCGCGGGGCC
>CAIMEK010000188.1 GCA_903839965.1 uncultured Acetobacteraceae bacterium
AGGTCGATCTGGCTGAGGTCGCCGGTGATCACCATGCGGCTGCCGCTGCCGAGCCGGGTCAGGAACATCTTCATCTGCGCGGCGGTGGTGTTCTGCGCCTCGTCCAGGATGACGAAGGCGTGCGCCAGCGTGCGGCCGCGCATGAACGCCAGCGGCGCCACCTCGATCTCCCCCGTTCCCATGCGCCTCACCACCTGTTCGCCTGGCATCATATCATGCAGCGCGTCGTACAGGGGGCGCAGATAGGGGTCGACCTTCTCCTTCATGTCGCCGGGCAGGAAGCCCAGCCGCTCGCCGGCCTCCACCGCCGGGCGCGACAGCACGATGCGGTCCACCGAGCCGGTCTGCAGCATGGCGACGGCCTGCGCCACCGCGAGATAGGTCTTGCCGGTGCCGGCCGGGCCGACGCCGAACACCATCTCCGCCCGCGCCAGCGCCTCCATGTAGGCGGCCTGGCCGGGGCTGCGCGGACCCACCGCGCCGCGGCGGGTGCGGATGGCGGGCACGTCGGACAGCGGCAGCCGCGGGTCGTCGATTTCGCTCATGCGGATCGCTGCATCGACATCGCTGGCGGCGATCGGCTCGCCGCGCTCCAGGCGGCGATAGAGCGCGGTCAGCGTCACCTGGGCGGCGTCCACCCGGCCGGCGTCGCCGGCAATGGCGACGCGGTTGCCCCGGCAGGACAGGCGCACGCCGAGCCCCTGCTCGAGGCGGACCAGATGGCGGTCGTGTTCGCCCAGCAGCAGTGGCAGCAATGCGTTGTCGGCGAAGGTGAGGGTGACGGCCTTGCCCGTAGCCGTGGGGGTGGTGCGATCGGCCGGGGGGCGGTCTGACGTCGGGGTCGCGACGGACTGGCTCAAGCGGTGGCTCGCTCCTGGTTTGGCAAGGTTGCGGAAAGAGAGTTGGGGTGGGCGGCGGCGATCGTCACCGGGGTCTCGGTGCCGATCAGCCGTGACGGGCCGGTGGCGTGCACGGGGTGCAGCCAGGGCGAGCGGCCGGCGACCTGGCCGGGATGGCGGCCGGGGCCGGTGAACAGCACCGGCACGGTGAGCCCAACGCAGCCCAGGTTGAACGCAGCCTGCTGCGCGCGCAGCAGCGCCTGCAATTCCTGCAGGCGGGCGTCCTTTTCGGCCTCGTCCACCTGGTCGGGGGCGGTCGCCGCGGGGGTGCCGGGGCGGGCCGAGTAGTTGAAGCTGAACGCCTGGGCGAAGCGGGCCTCGCGCACCAGTGCCATGGTGGCGGCGAAATCCGCCCGGGTCTCGCCGGGGTAGCCGATGATGAAATCCGACGACAGCGCCAAGTCGGGCCGCGCGCGGCGCAGCCGTTCGACCAGCCCCAGGTAGTCGGCGGCGGTGTGGCGCCGGTTCATCGCCGCCAGCATACGGTCCGAGCCGGACTGCACGGGCAGGTGCAGGAACGGCATCAGTTCGGGCAGGTCGGCGTGGGCGGCGATCAGGTCGCCGGCCATGTCGAGGGGATGGGAGGTGGTGTAGCGCAGACGCCAGAGGTCGGGGATTTCGGCCAGGGCGCGCAGCAGCGCCGCCACCGAGGAGGGTTCGCCATCGGCACCGGCGCCGTGCCAGGCGTTGACGTTCTGGCCGAGCAGGGTGATCTCGCGCGCGCCGCGGGCGACCAGGGTGCGGGCCTCGGCGAGCACAGCGGCTTGCGGGCGGCTCTGCTCGGCGCCGCGGGTGTACGGCACCACGCAGAAGCTGCAGAACTTGTCGCAGCCCTCCTGGATGGTGAGGAAGGCGGTGAGGCCCTGCGGCGCGACGGACTCGGGCAGGTGGTCGAACTTGTCCTCGGCGGGGAACTCGGTGTCGATCACCGCCCCGGCGGCGCGGCTGGCGCGGGCCACCATCTCGGGCAGGCGGTGGTAGGTCTGCGGCCCCAGCACGATGTCCACATAGGGTGCGCGGGCGATGATCTGCTCGCCTTCGGCCTGGGCCACGCAGCCGGCCACCGCCAGGATCATGCGCCCACCGGCCTCCTCGCGGGCCAGCTTGAGCAGGCGCAGGCGGCCCAGCGCGGAGAACACCTTCTCGGAAGCGCGGTCGCGAATGTGGCAGGTGTTGAGGATGACCATGTCGGCATCACCCGGCTCCGCGGTCGGCACGTAACCGAGCGGGGCCAGCACGTCGGCCATGCGCGCGCTGTCGTAGACGTTCATCTGGCAGCCCCAGGTGATGACATGCAGGCGCCTGGGGGAAACGGCGATGGGAATGTCGCTCAATGCTCTCCACTCCATCCCACCGGGGGAGCCCGGGCAGGAAGGGCGGGAGGAGATGTCGCCATCAGCCGGCGGGTCAAGCGCACGGGCGCCAGTGGGCCACCTGTCGTTGAACCTTCTGTCAGGGAGGTCACACTCGCAGACCAGGGGGTAGCCGTGTCAAGTGAGAAGGCGCGGCGCAAATTCATGCGGGTCCGATCGGGGCGGCGGGGCGGTTCTGGCGCAACGTGGCGGCGCCGCGGGCGACCGTGTTCCAGGTGGTGGCGGCCAGCGCCTTGCGGTCGGCAAAGTCGCTCGGGTCGAGGGGCGCGTGCAGCACCACGCTCACCCGCAAGCCGCAATGCTGGGCCAGCCGCCAGAAATGCGAGGCGATGTCCATGTCGCCGTACCAGGCGAACAGCGGCCGGTTGGCCCGGCCCGTGGGCAGGCCGGCGAGGCGGTCGTAGACCACCGAGACGGGCTGCACGATCGGCGGCGGGTCGCTTTCGGCGATCGAGAAGAAGGCCGAGCGGAACGCCAGCACCCGCGAACCGTCCGACGTGGTGCCCTCGGGGAACAGGATCAGGCTGTCGCCGCGGGCCAGGCGGGCGCGCATGGCGTCGCGTTCGCCCCGCATGCTGGCGCGGCGGCGGCCGACGAACACGCTGCGGCCAAGCTTGGCGACGGTGGAGATCAGCGGCCAGCGCGACACTTCCTGCTTGGCGACGAAGCAGGCCTGCAACGTGCTGCCAAGCACCAGGATGTCGAGCCAGGAGGAATGGTTGGACACGTAGACCACCGGGCGTCCGCCGGCGGCGGGCAGCGCCGGGGTGCCGATGACCTGCACGTGAAGGCCGATCGCGTGGCAGATGCAGGTCCAGTAGAGCAGCGGGAAGCGGGCCTTGGCCGTGCCGGGCAGCAGCAGCA